>CAOKJI010000333.1 GCA_948468495.1 uncultured Dorea sp.
AGGAACAGGTATGGAGGAGAAGGCGGCGGTGGACTCCGGAGTCTGCATTATCGCAGAGGCGGGGGGCGTTGTCGAGCGTTCTACTTCTACTGAGATTACAGTACGTCAGGACGATAAGTCCTTAAAGAAATATAAATTAACAAAGTTTTTGCGCAGTAACCAGAGTAACTGCTACAATCAGAGGCCGATTGTATTGAAAGGCGACAGAGTTGAGGCGGGACAGGTAATTGCGGACGGTCCGTCTACTTCCAACGGAGAGATGGCCCTTGGCAAGAATCCGCTGATTGGATTTATGACCTGGGAGGGTTATAACTACGAGGATGCGGTACTTCTTAGCGAACGTCTGGTGCAGGATGATGTGTATACGTCTGTTCATATTGAAGAGTATGAGGCAGAAGCCAGAGATACGAAGCTGGGACCGGAGGAGATTACCAGAGATATTCCGGGCGTGGGCGACGACGCGCTGAAGGATCTGGACGAGAGAGGTATTATCCGAATTGGTGCGGAGGTTCGTGCCGGAGATATTCTGGTAGGAAAAGTAACTCCAAAGGGAGAGACCGAGCTTACCGCCGAGGAGAGACTGCTTCGTGCTATCTTTGGCGAGAAGGCCAGAGAGGTAAGAGATACGTCTCTGAAGGTGCCCCATGGCGAATATGGTATTGTAGTGGACGCCAAGGTATTTACCAGAGAGAACGGCGACGAGCTGTCTCCGGGCGTGAACCAGGCTGTTCGTATCTATATTGCACAGAAGAGAAAGATTTCTGTAGGAGATAAGATGGCCGGCCGTCATGGAAATAAGGGTGTTGTTTCCCGCGTGCTTCCGGTGGAGGATATGCCGTTCCTTCCGAATGGACGTCCGCTGGATATCGTGCTGAATCCGCTGGGCGTGCCTTCCCGTATGAATATCGGACAGGTATTGGAGATTCATCTGTCTCTGGCGGCGAAGGCCCTTGGATTTAATATTGCGACTCCGGTGTTCGACGGAGCGGATGAGAATGATATTATGGATACTCTGGATTTGGCGAATGATTACGTGAATCTGGAGTGGGAAGAATTTGAGAAGCTTCACAAGGCGGAGCTGCTTCCGGAGGTTATGGATTATCTCTATGAGAACAGAGACCACAGGGAGCTGTGGAAGGGAGTGCCGCTCTCAAGAGACGGTAAAGTGCGCCTTCGGGACGGCCGTACCGGGGAGTTTTTTGACAGTCCGGTAACCATTGGTCACATGCATTACCTGAAGCTCCATCACCTGGTAGACGACAAGATTCATGCCCGTTCTACGGGACCTTACTCGCTGGTAACCCAGCAGCCTCTGGGCGGCAAGGCCCAGTTCGGCGGACAGCGTTTCGGAGAGATGGAGGTTTGGGCGCTGGAGGCTTATGGCGCTTCTTATACGCTTCAGGAAATCCTGACAGTGAAATCCGACGATGTGGTTGGACGTGTGAAGACTTATGAGGCAATTATCAAGGGTGAGAATATTCCTGAACCGGGAATACCGGAATCATTCAAGGTGCTTCTTAAGGAATTCCAGTCTCTTGGCCTGGATGTCCGCGTACTTCGTGACGATAACACAGAGGTTGAGATTATGGAGACCGTCGATATGGGTGAGACCGATTTCCATTCTCTGATTGAAGGTGACAAAAGATATAACAGGGAGGATGATAATCTGGGCGAACATGGATATACGGCTCAGGAGTTCCAGGGAGAAGAACTCGTAGATATCGAAGATGATCTTCTGGATGACGAGTTTGAAGATGATTTTGAGATTGAATTTGACGAGATGTCAGATGAAGAATAGGAAGGGGTGCCAGTATGCCAGCAAATAATAATGAACAAACATACCAGCCAATGACGTTTGATGCAATCAAAATCGGGTTGGCATCGCCTGAAAAAGTGTTAGAGTGGTCGAGAGGCGAGGTTACCAAACCGGAGACCATTAACTATAGAACATTGAAACCAGAGAAGGACGGATTGTTTTGCGAGAGGATTTTCGGACCAAGCAAGGACTGGGAGTGTCATTGCGGCAAGTATAAGAAGATTCGCTATAAGGGCGTGGTTTGCGACCGCTGCGGCGTAGAGGTTACCAAGTCCAGCGTCCGCCGCGAGCGTATGGGACACATTGCTCTGGCAGCGCCGGTTTCCCACATTTGGTATTTCAAAGGAATTCCAAGCCGTATGGGACTGATTCTGGATTTGTCTCCGAGAACACTGGAGAAGGTGCTGTATTTTGCTTCTTATATTGTATTGGACCCGGGCGAGACGAATCTGATGTACAAACAGATTCTGTCTGAGATGGAGTATCAGGAAGCCAGAGAGACTTGGGGAAGCGCTTTCCGGGTAGGAATGGGCGCGGAGTCGATTCAGGAGCTTTTGCAGGCGATTGATTTGGAGAAGGAATGCGCGGAGTTGCAGAGCGGTTTGGAAGGGGCTACCGGCCAGAAACGCGCCAGAATTGTGAAGCGTCTTGAAGTGGTTGAGGCGTTCCGCGAGTCTGGGAATAAGCCGGAGTGGATGATTATGACCAATATTCCGGTTATTCCGCCGGATTTGCGTCCAATGGTGCAATTGGACGGCGGACGTTTTGCTACTTCCGACTTAAATGATTTGTACAGAAGAATTATTAATAGAAATAACCGGTTGAAGAGGCTTCTGGAGCTGGGAGCGCCGGATATTATTGTGAGAAATGAAAAGCGGATGCTGCAGGAGGCGGTAGACGCGTTGATTGACAACGGCCGGAGAGGCCGCCCGGTAACGGGACCTGGCAATCGGGCTTTGAAGTCTTTGTCGGATATGCTGAAGGGTAAATCCGGGCGTTTCCGTCAGAACCTGCTTGGCAAGCGTGTGGATTATTCCGGACGTTCCGTTATCGTAGTTGGACCGGAGCTTAAGATTTATCAGTGCGGTCTGCCGAAGGAGATGGCGATTGAGCTGTTTAAGCCATTTGTTATGAAAGAACTGGTTCAGAACGGAACCGCGCATAATATTAAGAATGCGAAGAAGATGGTTGAGCGGCTGCAACCGGAGGTATGGGACGTACTTGAGGATGTAATCAAAGAACATCCGGTTATGTTGAACCGGGCTCCTACCCTTCACAGGCTGGGAATCCAGGCATTTGAGCCTGTTCTTGTAGAAGGTAAGGCGATTAAGCTTCATCCGCTGGTATGTACTGCGTACAATGCGGACTTTGACGGGGACCAGATGGCGGTTCACCTTCCATTGTCTGTTGAGGCTCAGGCAGAGTGCCGTTTCCTTCTGCTGTCGCCGAATAACCTGCTGAAGCCGTCGGACGGCGGTCCGGTTGCGGTTCCTTCTCAGGATATGGTGCTTGGTATCTATTATCTGACGCAGGAAAGACCGGGAGCGTTAGGCGAGGGCAAGTCATTTAAGAATGTCAATGAAGCCATTCTTGCATATGAAAACGAGGCGCTGACGCTTCATTCCCGGATTAAGGTCCGGATTACGAAGACGATGCCGGATGGTACGGTAAAGAGCGGTATTGTAGAATCTACG
>CAOKJI010000334.1 GCA_948468495.1 uncultured Dorea sp.
GGACCGCACAGGCAGAGCCTTTTCAGGCCAGAGCAGGCGGCGTGTGAAATGTAACGCCAACTTATAAAGGGACCGCCGCACGGTTATAAAAATCACTCGTGCAACAGCCCCTTGTTTTCTGAATCCATCCTTTAGAATTTCGCTCTTAGCGAAATTCTATTTCCGTCGATTTAGTAATTGTCGCTGCTGTTCTTATTGGATGCATTCTTGTTAGACGCATTCTTATTGGATGCATTCTGGTTAGATGCATTCTTGTTAGATGCATTCTGGTTAGATGCATTTCTGTTGGATGCATTCTGGTTAGATGCATTTCTATTAGATGCATTCTGGTTTGTAGAATTCTGATTGTTTGCCATTGTTTTTTCCTCCTAATCAATTTGATTACGAGCTTATTATTTCCCATTTTTATAATTCTATGTAAGGCTGTCCTGTCAAAAAAAGGAATAATTGGTAAAATTAGGAATAATGTTAATATTTTTTTAATTTTTCCTTGCATTTTCCTTTATCCTATATTATACTAATGTTTGTAGGGAGCGCGACTTCCTACAACCCCTTATTAATTATTTATACTCCCCTCAAAAGACCGATGGCTCCCCCATCGGTCTTTTACTATACGTCAAAAATTGTGCCAGGGTGTATTTGAAAATTCCTCCTTACCGGGCGCGGCCGCCTGCTGCAAACTTCTTCACACGCTCTCACCGCATCCGTCTGATGAATCTCACTAACAGAATAACCACCAGAACAGGCAGCACTACTGGCATAACAAGTGAAATCAGTCCTCCTATCACCGCAAATACAATTAGGAAAATCCCAATCACACCCAATACAAACAAAAGCATCCGAAAGCCGCTCACTCCATGAGTATAAATGCGCACATCCGGCCGTCCCTGACTGTTCAAATTATCCGAATCACCATATCCATCAAACGCTCCGTCTCTTTTGTACGGGCCTTCTGAAACCGAGCGGCTCTCTTCCATACTGATAACCGACTGCGCAATCACCCAGGGGTCGCCCAGGTCCTCAATCACTTCTTCCTCGTTCTGACCCTTTGCAACCTCATCCTCTATATAGGAACGATAATAATTCATATTCTCCTGTACAGTTCGGCTATCTAATCCGTTCTCCAACGCTTCTTTCAAACGATTCAAAAATTCTACTTTTGTCATCTTAATCTCCTCGTAAATACTACAAAACAAAGGATGTGCTTCAGCACATTCCCGCGCCTGGCGCAGTCGCTTGCGACATACTTCTTCGCCCCAGTGCGCATATAGGGAGCAAAGCTTCCTAATATAAATAAAAACCCTGCACTAAGAATACCATATCTATATATGGATTCCAAGTGCAAGGTTCTTAAGATTTACTAAGATTTTTCTAAACGAGTTATACTTCAAAAATCAAATCGCCGTAAGAAGGCATCGGCCATGCTTCCTTATCCACAATCATCTCCAGCTTATCAACCGGCGCACGTAGCGCATCCATAGCAGGGAACACCTGGAACTTGAAGAACTCGGCCTGCTCTTTGCCTTCCTCCATAGTTCCCGCTTCCTTTGTAATCTTTTCCAATGCTTTCAATGCATCCTTTGCTTCTATAAGCAGCGCTGTTACTTCCGCAAGTGTTTCCGACTGAACAGACGCATCAGCCCCCGCCGCCTTTACCGCCACAACGGTATCTGCAAGGGTTTTTGTATACTTCATAATCGCCGGAATAATCTGCTTGCTTGCCATATCAATCATTGTCTTTGCTTCAATATTGATAATCTTCGCGTAGTTCTCGTATTTAATTTCCGCGCGCGACAGAAGTTCCGCCTCTGTAAATACATGGAAACGCTCGAAGAGCTTTACTGCTTTATCCGTTGTAAGCGCAGAGATAGCTTCAACCATAGATTTAATATTCGGCAGTCCTCTTCTCTCGGCCTCCGCCACCCATTCGTCGGCATACCCGTCGCCGTTAAATACAATTCTATGATGCTCTGTAGCATATTTCTTAATCAGGTCGTGTACGGCCTTGTGGAAATCATCTGCCTGCTCCAACACATCGCAAGCCTCCGCAAAAGCTTCCGCCACAATCGTATTCAGCACCACATTCGGCGCGGCAATGGAATCCCTTGAACCAACCATACGAAATTCAAATTTATTACCTGTAAAAGCAAATGGAGACGTCCGGTTCCTGTCTGTGGCGTCTTTCTTCACATCCGGAAGCGTATCCACACCCGTCTCAAGCGCGCCGCCTTTCAGACTATGGGTCGCCTCACCGGTACTGATTAACTGCTCAATGACGTCCTCAAGCTGTTCTCCAAGGAAAATGGAAATGATAGCCGGAGGCGCTTCATTTGCCCCAAGTCTGTGGTCATTGCCCGGATCGGAAGCTGATTCTCTGAGCAAATCCGCATGCTCGTCTACCGCTTTCAGGATACAGGTCAGAACCAGAAGGAACTGAATATTCTCATGAGGCGCCTTGCCCGGGTCTAAAAGATTCCTTCCCTCGTCTGTGGTAAGAGACCAGTTATTATGTTTGCCGGAACCATTTACCCCAGCAAAAGGTTTCTCGTGAAGAAGACACTTCATACCATGCTGACAGGCCACCCGCTTCAAAGTCTGCATCACCAGATGGTTGTGGTCCACCGCCACATTACATTCCGCGTAAATCGGCGCCAGCTCATGCTGTGCGGGCGCTACTTCGTTATGCTGCGTCTTCGCCGTAACGCCAACTTTCCACAATTCCTCATTCACGTCCTTCATAAACCCGGCAATTCTCTGGCGAATCGTACCAAAATAGTGGTCGTCTAACTCCTGTCCCTTCGGAGGCATAGCGCCAAATAATGTACGGCCTGTATAGATTAAATCCTTTCTCTGCATAAACTTCTCTGCATCTACCAGGAAATATTCCTGCTCCGGTCCCACAGACGGAGTAACCTTCTTCGCAGTGGTATTTCCAAACAAACGTATCAGTCTTAACGACTGCTCATTAATGGCCTGCATAGAACGAAGAAGCGGCGTTTTCTGGTCCAGAGCCTCTCCTGTATAAGAGCAAAAGGCGGTCGGTATACACAGCGTTGCCCCTGCGGCATCATGCCTTACAAACGCCGGAGACGTACAATCCCATGCCGTATATCCTCTTGCTTCAAAAGTGGCGCGGAGTCCTCCTGAAGGAAATGAAGATGCATCCGGTTCTCCCTTAATCAGCTCCTTTCCCGAAAAGCTCATCAACACCTTACCATTTTCCATCGGCGCAGAAATAAAAGAATCATGCTTCTCTGCAGTTACCCCCGTCAAAGGCTGAAACCAGTGAGTATAATGAGTAGCTCCCTTCTCAATCGCCCATTCTTTCATCTCATGGGCAATCACATCCGCTGTTGCCAGATCCAGTTCTTTGCCCTCCTGTATCATCTTCTTTAAATCCCTGTAAACTTTCTTCGGAAGACGCTCCTGCATCACTGTATCATTAAACACATCTTCTCCGAATATCTTCGCCACATTCATAACTTCACCCATTTTTGTTTCCTTTCT
>CAOKJI010000335.1 GCA_948468495.1 uncultured Dorea sp.
TCTGGTGCCGATGAACAGAGGGATTCTGGCGACGGAATATGCTTCGTTGAAAAAAGAGGTTAGCTACGAAGATATAAAAGCAGTCTATGACAAGTATTATCATGATGAGAAATTTGTCCGCGTGCTGGATAAGGATGTGCTTCCGGAGACGAAATGGGTGGAAGGCAGCAATTATGTGGATATTAATTTTAAGATTGATCCGCGTACGAACCGTATTATTATGATAGGTGCAATTGACAATCTGGTAAAGGGTGCGGCCGGACAGGCGGTGCAGAATATGAACCTGATGTTTGGACTGGATGAGTCGGAAGGGCTGAATATGGTACCGATGTTCCCATAAACAAAGAAAGAGGATGTGCGTCCGCGCGAAGATGAAGTGTGTCGCAAGCGACCGCGAACGGCGTAGGAATGTGTTTTGGCACGTTATTTTTTTAGAAATATACGAAGGAGAAATAGAAGAGGTTCCTGGAAAGAGGTATGTATGATTCGGATAATGACGATGGAGGATTATAATGAAGTGTATACTCTGTGGAAGAAGATCCGGGGGTTTGGGATTCGGAGTATTGATGATTCCAGAGAAGGCGTGGAACGTTTCCTTATGAGAAATCCGACGACCAGCGTTGTGGCTGTAGAGGATGGGAAAATTGTGGGCAGCATCCTGTGCGGACATGATGGAAGAAGGGGTTGTTTTTATCATGTGTGCGTAGATGCGGCGTACCGCAGACAGGGGATTGGAAAGTCAATGGTGGTTGCGTCTATGGAGGCCCTGAAGGAAGAGCATATTAATAAAGTCTGTCTGATTGCATTTACCAGAAACGATGTGGGAAATGCATTCTGGAATACCATTGGATGGACAAAAAGGCAGGATTTGAATTACTATGATTTTACCTTAAATGAAGAAAATATTACAGCATTTAACGAACAATAAAGAAAGGTGAGTAAGATGAAGATTATAAAAGGCGGCGTAACAGCGGCAAAGGGATTTGAAGCGGCAAGTACAGCGGCAGGGATTAAATATCAGAACCGCACAGATATGGCTTTGATTTACAGCGTGGTTCCCTGTGAGACGGCGGGAACATTTACCACGAATGTGGTGAAAGCGGCTCCGGTGAAGTGGGACCGGCAGGTGGTTGACAGTGGGAGAAAATCCCAGGCTGTTATTGTCAATTCCGGAATTGCCAATGCCTGCACAGGCGCGGAAGGGTATGGTTATTGTGAAGATACGGCGAAGGCGGCGGCGGATTTTCTTAAGATTGATGCAGAGGGCGTCCTGATTGGCTCGACGGGAGTAATCGGAAAACAGATGCCGATTGACAGACTGACGGCAGGAATTGAGGTACTGGCAGGGAAGAAAAATGCGACCCAGGAGAACGGCACAGAGGCGGCGAAGGCAATCATGACCACAGATACCTGTGAGAAGGAGATGGCAGTAACCATTCAGGTGGGAGGAAAGACCGTAACGCTGGGCGGTATGGCCAAGGGCTCCGGTATGATTCATCCGAATATGTGTACCATGCTTGCATTTATTACGACAGACGCGGCAATCACAAAAGAAGCTCTTCAAAAGGCGTTAAGTGAAGACGTCGTGGATACCTATAATATGATTTCTGTAGACGGAGATACGTCTACCAACGATACGGCGCTTCTTCTGGCAAATGGGCTGGCAGAAAATCCGGTGATTGAGTATGGAACCCAGGATTATGAGGAATTTAAAGGAGCGTTGCATGCGATTAATGAGTATCTGGCGAAGAAGATTGCCGGGGATGGAGAAGGGGCGACCGCACTTTTTGAGGCAAAGGTAGTTGGAGCGGATACCAGAGAACAGGCAAAGATTCTTGCAAAGGCCATTGTATGTTCCAATTTGACAAAAGCAGCCATTGCGGGCCATGACGCCAACTGGGGGCGGATTTTGTGCGCTATGGGATATTCCGGAGCGCAGTTTGAGCCGGAAAAGGTAGACTTATTCTTCGAGAGTAAAGCAGGTAAAATTCAGATTATCGAGAATGGTACCGCAGTGGATTACAGTGAGGAAAAGGCGACTAAAATTCTCTCTGAATCAGAGGTAACTGCAATTGCAGATGTGAAGCTGGGGAATCAGACGGCGACTGCATGGGGGTGCGACTTAACCCATGGATATATTGATATTAATGCGGATTACAGAAGTTAATTTTTATAGAAGTTTTGTTTAAAAATATTGTAATCTATGCGGCTGTGTTTTTTATTTGGCTCTGAGCAGACTGCTGATGGCGTACTTTCTTATGCAAAGCATAAAAGGGCGCTTTTAGCAGAAGCGAAATCCACTGCTTACGGAGACTTGGATGCTCAGGCTTTCCTGAGCATCTTAGCCGTAGTTAGCTGTTAGTTCGCTGGAGCGTTGCCCAGCTTTGTGTAAGAAAGTACGCCATCAGCAGTCTGCTCAGAGCCAAATGAAAAACACAGCCTCACAGATTACTACAGGACAGGAGCGGAATATGGATAAGAGTATGCAAAAATATCTGGATAAAGCGGAAGTGCTTATTGAAGCCCTTCCCTATATTCAGCGGTTTAACCGAAAAGTAATTGTTGTGAAATACGGCGGCAGCGCCATGGTAGACGAAGAATTAAAGAAACAGGTGATTGAAGACGTAACACTGTTGAAATTGGTGGGATTTAAGCCGATTATCGTCCATGGCGGCGGCAAAGAGATTAGCCGCTGGGTCAGCAAAGTGGGAATGGAGCCGAAGTTTATCAACGGACTTCGGGTGACGGACGAGGCTACTATGGAACTTGCGGAAATGGTGCTTGGCAAGGTAAATAAAGAACTTGTCCAGCTTGTTCAGGGACTGGGCGTTCGGGCAATCGGAATCAGCGGCAAGGACGGCGGACTTTTAAAGGTTACGAAGAAATATTCCGGCGGCGAGGACATTGGCTTTGTGGGGGAGGTTCAGGAGGTAAACGCAGCGATTCTGTGGGATCTTCTGGAAAAGGATTTTCTTCCGATTGTATGTCCGGTGGGACTGGACGACAAGTTTCATACCTACAATATCAATGCGGACGACGCAGCCTGCGCCATTGCCCGGGCTATGAATGCAGAGAAGCTGGCGTTTCTTACGGATATTGAAGGTGTGTACAAAGACCCGAAGAATCCGGAGACGTTGATTTCTGAACTTCAGATTTCTGAGGCAAGGAATCTGATGGAGGAGGGATTTATCGGAGGCGGCATGCTGCCGAAGCTGAATAACTGTATTGACGCCATTGAAAACGGCGTTTCCAGAGTACATATTCTGGACGGAAGGATTGCCCACTGCCTGCTTCTGGAGATATTTACCAATAAGGGAATTGGAACGGCTATTTTAAGGGACGGGGAGGAAATGTATTCTGCGAAATAGTGACAGGCTTAAAAAACCAATGTTTGGATATACTAAGAGAAAGAATGATTTCGGAATGACTAGGAGGTATATTCAGATGATTGGTTTTTTTATTGCATTGATATCCGGCGCGCTGATGAGCGTGCA
>CAOKJI010000336.1 GCA_948468495.1 uncultured Dorea sp.
GGCTCCAGCCATAAATGGATTATCATCCGGAGCGTTGCAGAATACTACCAGCTTGGCGCAGCCAAGAGAATCCTGCTCCTTCGTAGCTTCGGCGGTTTCCTTCACAATCTCTCCGCACAGACGCACTGCGTCCATATTGATACCGGTTCTGGTGGAACCTACGTTGATGGAACTGCACACCCGCTCCGTACAGGCAAGGGCCTTCGGAACCGAGCGAATCAGTCTCTCATCCCCGGCAGTCATCGCCTTGGATACCAGAGCCGAATATCCTCCGATAAAGTTCACGCCCACTTCCTTTGCCGCCCTATCCAGCGTCTTAGCAATCTCCACATAATCGTCCGGCGTCCTGCAGGCCGCTCCTCCAATCAGCGCAATCGGCGTAACGGAAATCCGTTTATTTACAATCGGAATCCCAAATTCATGCTCAATCTCCTGTCCGGTAGCCACAAGATTCCCCGCAAGAGATACAATCTTATGATAAATCTTCTCATTCAGCTTCGCAAGGTCTGAATCAATACAATCCATCAGGCTGATTCCTAAG
This sequence comes from uncultured Dorea sp., assembly GCA_948468495.1. The sequence goes on from CAOKJI010000336.1 coordinate 542, forward strand.
GTAATGGTCCGCACATCCAGATTCTCGTGCTCAATCATCTTATTGGTTTCTTTCACTTCATATACACTAATCATAAATCAAAAGCTCATCCTTCCTGTCTGTGTGTTCTTACAGCCTGTGCATTTTCTCAAAAATCTCTTCCCGCTGACAGTGAATGATTACGCCGATTTCCTGTCCCAGCGCTTCCAGTTCATCCGAATATTCCTGAAATTTCTTTGACGCGCCCGAAACATCCACAATCGTAACCATATTAAAATACCCGTCGATAATCGTCTGGGAAATATCCAGAATATTAATTCCGGTCTCCGCCAGATAGGTACAAACTTTCGCAATAATTCCTACGGTATCCTTCCCCACTACGGTAATTACACATTTTTTCATACTCTTTCTTCCTCCTTCCCGGATAACCCGGGGCCAAAATTTTGCCGTATTGCGCAATAAGATATGCTGTTGCAGCACAGGTAAAAAATCGTTGTAAGCGCCCGGCAGACGACCGCATTTATACCATAACAATATCCGAAATCCGGTCGCGCCCTGCCACCTTTAGCGGAATGTCCTCGCCCTTATACGGATTATCCCCAAAGGTAACCTCCAGCTTTACCGTCTCGTAAGCAAGCTCGGCATAATTATTCTCTTTGCTCAAATGCCCAAGCAGCACGCTTTTTAAGTTATCATGAAGGATATCACAGAGAAGACGTCCTGACAATTCATTGGACAGATGGCCTCTGTCCCCCATCACTCTCCGCTTCAGAGGATAAGGATAGGGGCCCGCCTCCAGCATATGTATATCGTGATTTGCCTCTAAAAGAACCGCGTCCAGCCCCTTTAAATTCTCTATAATATAAGAATCATAGGTTCCAAGATCCGTCGCCACAGCCACTGACTTGCCCTGACAGTTCATCCGGTATCCGCAGGGTTCCCTGGCATCATGGGAAATAACAAAGGGATGCACGCTGATATCCCCCAGCATAAAATCTTTGTCTGTCTCGATGGTATGGAGCAGTCCCTCCGGCAAAGCTCCCAGACTTTTATAGCTTCTGATGCCTTCAATGGTTCCTTTGGTTGCATAGATGGGAACTTCGTATTTCCGGCAGAATACCCCCAGTCCCTGAATATGGTCCGAGTGCTCATGAGTAATCAGAATACCGCTAAGCTCTTCCCCTTTAATGTCCAGTTCCCGAAGCCCCACTTCTATTTTCTTCTTACTGATTCCCGTATCCACAAGCAGATGCGTATGTTCGCTTCCTGCGTAAATACAATTTCCGCTGCTTCCACTGGCAATACTGCATAATCTCATGTAAAACTATCTCCTGTCTCTCTTCTTACGATATTTTTAACTTCTCCATAATGGAATCAAGCTGAGTGCAGGTATCGTCAAAACTCCGGCTGTTATCTACAGCCCGGTCGCATTTATCTAAAAATTCATCCCTGGACTTCTGGGAGCGGAAGATACCGTCTATCCGTTCTTCGCCGTATCCTCTGGAGAGCTTTAGTCTCTTTCTTCTCACCGCATCCTCCGCATAGATATACCATGTCTCGTCGCATACTTCGTCATAATGGTCCTCTAAAAGAAGCGCCGCTTCCAGCACAAACAGCTTCGTTCCCTTCTTCTCCTGTTCTTTTATAAGCCCCAGAATCCGCTTCTTCACAGCCGGATGAACAATAGCGTTCAGCGCCTTCCGCTCCTCTTCGTCGGAGAAAACCACCTTCGCCAGCTTCTCCCTGTCAATCCTGCCATTCTCCTGCAGAATACTTTCGCTGAATCGCTCCACAATCTGACGATAACAAATCGTATTCTTTTTCTCCAAATTCCTTGCAACAATATCTGCCTGACAGATAACCGCTCCATACTCTCTTTCCAGATAATTCAGCACTTCGCTCTTCCCTGTTCCGACTCCGCCTGTAATCCCTATGACCTTCATAATGTCCTCCCTATTTTGCCTCGTACCAGCTCGTTCCAGTGTGCATATCCACCTCCAGCGGCACCTTAAGGTCTGCTGCCTGCTCCATCTCGCTTTTTAGAATCTCCTTCACCTCTTCTATCTCCGGCTCATAAGCCTCAATCAGAAGTTCGTCATGAACCTGAAGCACCAGTCTCGACTTCATCTTCTGCTCCTTCAGTCTTTGATTTACGCCAATCATAGCAATTTTCATAATATCCGCCGCCGCTCCCTGAATCGGTGCGTTCATAGCGACCCGCTCTCCGAAGGAACGCTGCATAAAGTTGCTGGACTTCAATTCCGGAACCGGTCTTCTCCTGCCAAATAACGTTCTGGCATATCCCTTTTCCTTTGCAGATTCCACCGCCCTGTCCAAAAATTCCTTAATCCCCGGATAAGTCCTGAAATACTGCTCGATATATTCCGCCGCTTCCTTTCTGGTAATACTTAAATCCTGGCTCAGTCCAAAAGAACTGATTCCGTATACAATGCCGAAATTCACCGCCTTTGCATTCCTTCTCTGAAGCGCCGTCACCTCATCAAAAGGAATGTGAAATACCTGGGAAGCGGTAATCCGGTGAATGTCCGCTTCTTCTCTGTAAGCCTCGATTAGCTTCTCATCTCCGGAGCAGTGAGCCAGCACCCGGAGTTCAATCTGCGAATAATCCGCATCCACAAATACGTAACCGTCTTCCGGAATAAAAACCTTCCGAATCAGCCTTCCAAGCTCCATCCGTACCGGGATATTCTGGAGATTCGGCTCCGTACTGCTGATTCTTCCGGTAGCCGTTATCGTCTGATTAAACTTGCCATGAATCCTTCCGTCCTCCCCGATAAATGCTGCCAGTCCGTCCGCATAGGTAGACTTCAGCTTGGCAAGCTGCCGGTATTCCAGAATCTTCGATACAATCGCATGATCCGGCGCCAGCTTCTCCAGCACATCCGCAGCCGTAGAATATCCGGTCTTTGTTTTTCTTCCCCCAGGGATTCCCATCTTTTCAAACAGAATCAC
>CAOKJI010000337.1 GCA_948468495.1 uncultured Dorea sp.
TTGTAGTTAAGGCCCGGGATATGTATCATTCAGATACAGTTAAGATTAATCCTTCATTGTTAAAAGGAATTATTACTGAGGAAGGCGGCGTTACAAGCCATGTTTCCATTATTGCCAAGAGTTTGGGCATCCCGACTCTGGTAGGCGTTAAAGGCATTCTTTCTAAGGTTGAAGACGGCGAGTTCATTTGTATGGATGCAGGCGAGGGTATTATCGTCGTGAAGCCAGATGAAGCTACAGAGAAGGAATATCTTGACAAGAAGGCGGCATATGAGCAGGAAAGAGCGCGTCTTGAGGGATTAAGAAACACACCTGCAGTAACCAAAGACGGTAAGAGGATTTACCTGTGTGCGAATGTAGGTAATGTACAGGATATCCGGAATGCGCTTCCGATGAATATTGACGGTGTAGGATTGTTTCGGAGTGAGTTCCTGTATATGCAGAATACACACTTCCCAACAGAGGAAGAACAATTTGCAGTATATAAGGAAGCAGCAGAGCTTTCGTCACAGGAGCTGACAATTCGTACGCTGGATATAGGCGGAGATAAGGAGCTGTCCTACTATGAATTTGAGAAGGAAGAGAATCCATTCCTTGGATGGAGGGCGATTCGTATTTCTCTGGATATGAAGGACATGTTCAAGGAGCAGCTTCGTGCAATTCTTCGTGCAAGCGCTTTTGGTCATGTAAGAATCATGTTCCCGATGATTATTTCTATGGATGAGCTTCTGGAAGCAAAATCCATTGTGGAAGAGTGTAAGAAGGAGCTGGACGAGAGGGGTCAGGCATACGATAAAGATATTGAGACGGGTATGATGATTGAGACTCCGGCGAGCGTTATGCTAGCGGATGAGTTTGCGAAGGAAGCAGACTTTTTCAGTATCGGAACCAATGATCTGACACAGTACATTTTGGTAGTTGACAGAGGTAATAAGAAGATTGCTAATAAGTACAACTACTTCAGTCCGGCAGTCCTTAAAGCAATTGGCTGGGTAATTGAAGCCGGACACAAAGAAGGCATTAAGGTAGGCATGTGCGGCGAGATGGCGGGAGATCAGAAAGCAGTTGAGACGCTTCTGGATCTTGGGCTGGATGAATTCAGTATGTCGGCCGGAAGTATTGACTACGTAAGAGAACAGATTCTGAACAGGAAGTAATCCGGTTTCAGGTAAGCAGGCGGTGTGAGAAGATATTCTCTGCATCGCCTGTTTTATAGCTTGGGATATGAATTTTCAAACACGCTCTAGTAAAAGGAGGATTATTAAGTGGGAAAAATGACAGTATATCATGGAAGCTACGTAGTCATTAAAACACCTGAGATAATCAAGAGCAGGAATACGAAGGATTTCGGACCGGGTTTTTATTGTACGGTTATTCGCGAGCAGGCAGAACGATGGGCCAGACGTTATGATACATCTGTTGTGAATACGTATACTGTCCGTATGAATACAGATTTACGCATATTAGAATTTAAAGACATGACAGAGGAATGGCTGGATTTTATTATTGATTGCCGAAATAATATCGAGCATAATTATGATATCGTGATTGGCGCAATGGCGAATGACCAGATTTATAATTATATTGCAGATTATATGGATGGTATTCTTACGCGCGGGCAATTCTGGTCTTTGGCAAGGTTCAAATATCCGACGCATCAGATTAATTTTTGTACGCCCGACGCATTGAAATGCTTAGAGTTTGTGGGCGGCAGGGAGGTGGCGAAATGATTGGGAGGGAGAACAAAAAGGATAACGACCTTTTTTTCACTTGCAGTCTGATTGATTATATTGCGAGAAAAACAAAAAACAGACGCTGTGTTGTAGTCGATATGCTGGGGAAAGCGTCGGTTGAAAAAATATATGATTTGGCAGATGTGTATCACAGTGATAATATTGATACGGTAAGCGAAGAATTTATCCGGAAATCCCATTTAGAGGAAGGGGATTTTGATAATGTCGCTGATGCGCAGTATGCGGTTCCTAGTTATTGGGATATGGGAAAAGTATACAAGCGTCTCATTCTTGGAATTGTAAGAGAAAGACAAATACCTGTGATAGACGCGCTGTTTGAAGCTTATCATTCTTTTGTCAGTGATAAGATTGACGATTATAACAGCAGTTTTTATTATGACGCGCCGCAGAATATACTAAACGCCTTTCTTACAGGGAAAATCGAATGATTTCCATCTGGGCTGCGTCTGGCAGGCTACTCCTCTCTGTGCAGGCGGAATGATGTTATAATACAATGCTCTGCCCAGTTGAAAGATAATATAGATTGTCAATATAAGATTTCATAAATTCAAACTGTGCTGTTCCAGTACAGTGGCAGGTATAATAAGCAGTAGGAAAACCGCCAAGGTATCTGGCATATCCGGCAAGGGTTTCGTCAGCCGGCAGCTTGGAAAAGTGAAAACCGCCGACTAGTACGTCAGGTTCAAACCATCCTGCAATATTCAGAATGCCTTTGTGGGAGCATCCGCTGAACAGCACTCTTTTATGATTTTCTTCGATTAGAAGATACTGTTCATGGCGAAAATCATCGGGCAGGAATGTATCCTTCTGTTTAACGCTAAGACCAAAGCTGCCCAGCTCAAAGGACTTCCGGCGGTGATTACAGGAATACAGCGTAAGATTCGGATTGGGAGAAAAAGTATCTCCGGTGTAGATAAGCCTTTGACTCTCGGTAAGAGACGCATCAAGGCCGATGTATTTCTCCGGGCCATGGAAATGTGCTTCAAAGGCGTAGGGGCTCAGATATACAGGCGCCTTCTGATTGATTTCTAAAAATCTTCGCAAACCGCCGCCATGGTCGTAGTGACCATGGGAAAGTATGGCTATATCGACATCTTCCAGATGAATGCCAAGTTTCTTAGCATTATCTGCAAACAGGCTGGTCTGCCCCATATCAAATAAGATTTTATGATGCTCTGTTTCTATGTATAACGATAGTCCATGCTCTGGACGAAAATCCTTATTCAGAGAAGTATTCTCTACTAAAACAGTAATTTTCATTTGATTTATCCTTTCTTAAATTAAAATAGTCTGCCGGTCCAAAGGAGCTGTTTAAAATAATAATTCGGAAAAACATTTCACGTATTCACTGCATTTTTCTTCAAGCAGCCTGAAGTCGCAGCATCTGGATGCAAGAGATGAATTTGGAATCCGGAGACATTTTGCATATAGTTTGTCAGCTTTGCGTTGTAATATGTTTTGCACATAATCAATAATAGCTTTTTCTTTTTGCCAGATAAATATAATCATTCTTCTCTTTTTCGTTTTGAAAAGAACGGAACTGTTCAATTTGATTATATTTAATTTGAGTAGCACAGTGTGCTGGGACGGGAATCAAATTGAATTAAATAATTTATGTATGTTTTATCAATAACGTACCAATTCATAAAACCTCCAATAGTATAAAAAGTGGGCGTCAAAGCGCCCACTGCTTTATAAACGATTGTTTTAATTGGACAATCTAACCGCTTTT
>CAOKJI010000338.1 GCA_948468495.1 uncultured Dorea sp.
TCAAAATGTGACCGCCATATGGATAGTTTCTAAAAAATACATAAGGAAAATCTTTAGCTCATATTAATCTCTGACACAAACGAAACAAGGCCGGCACATCTGTGCCAGCCCCTTTAACTTTACACAAATCTAATTTTATTCCGCAACATCTTTCATACTGAATGAAAGACGTCCCATCTTATCCTTGCCAAGACACACAACCTTAACCACGTCGCCAAGCGTCAGCACATCCTCCACCTGTCGGATTCTTTCTTTGGAAATCTTGGAAATATGAACCATTCCCTCTTTTCCAGGAGCAAATTCAATAAATGCCCCAAATTCCTTAATGCTCACAACCTTACCCTTAAGAACCATACCGGCCTCAAAATCCATCACGATAATCTCAACCAGCTCTTTTGCGCGGTCCATGCCTGCCGCGTCGGTTCCGCAGATAGATACGGCTCCGTCGTCGGTAATATCAATCTTAACTCCGGTCTCCTCAATAATCGCGTTAATGGTCTTGCCGCGCTGGCCAACCACATCGCCAATCTTCTGGGGGTCAATCTGCATCTGGATAATCTTCGGCGCATAAGGACCAACCTCCGGTCTTGGATCTGCGATAGCCTTCGCCATTACCTCATCAAGAATATAAGTCCTGGCCTTCTTTGTAGCGGCAATGGCCTCCTCGATAATCGGTCTGGTCAGACCATGAATCTTAATATCCATCTGAATTGCAGTAATACCCTTATGGGTACCTGCCACCTTAAAATCCATATCCCCAAAGAAATCTTCCAATCCCTGAATATCTGTCAGAACCAGATAGTCTTCATCGCTGTCTCCTGTCACCAAACCGGCGGAAATACCCGCGACAGCAGCCTTAATCGGAACTCCGGCCGCCATCAGCGACATGGAAGAAGCACACACGCTTGCCTGGGAAGTCGAGCCGTTCGACTCAAACGTCTCAGAAACCGTACGGATTGCATATGGGAAATCAGCCTCAGAAGGAAGCACCGGAATCAACGCTCTCTCAGCCAGCGCTCCATGTCCAATCTCGCGGCGGCCCGGTCCTCTCGACGGTCTCGTCTCACCTACGGAATAAGACGGAAAGTTATAGTGGTGCATATATCTCTTAGAGGTCTCGGCCTCATCCAGTCCGTCCAGCCTCTGAGCCTCGGAAAGAGGCGCCAGCGTACAGATATTGCAGATCTGAGTCTGTCCTCTCGTAAACATAGCGCAGCCATGAACTCTTGGTATCAAATCCACCTCGGCAGCCAGCGGACGAATCTCATCAATCGCTCTTCCGTCCGGACGCTTGTGATCCTTTAAGATCATCTTACGCACCGTCTTCTTCTGATACTGATAAACGGCCTCTCCAAGCACCGCAAGCCACTCTTCATTCTCTGCAAAGCTCTCGCTTAACTTCTCGGTAATCTGGCGGATATTCTCCTCGCGAACCTGCTTCTCATCGGTAAATACAGCCTGCTCCATCTCTTCTGGCGGGACAATCTCCTTAATCGCCGCAAATAATTCCTCCGGAACTGCACAACTCTCATACGCATGCTTTGGCTTGCCACACTCTGCGACAATCGTATCAATAAATGCAATCACCTTCTGATTCAGCTCATGAGCTGCAAAGATTGCCTCTATCATCTTATCCTCCGGAATCTCATTGGCTCCGGCCTCTATCATAATAACCTTCTCTCTGGTAGACGCAACTGTAAGGGCCAAATCAGAAATATCTCTCTGATCCGCGGTCGGATTGAATACAAATTCTCCGTCCACAAGACCCACCTGCGTAGTAGAAATCGGTCCGTCAAAAGGAATGTCAGAAATTGTGGTGGCAATTGCCGCCCCAATCATGGCCGTAAGCTCCGGCGAACAATCCTGGTCCACTGAAAGAACCAGATTCTCCAGAGTCACATCATTGCGGTAATCCTTCGGGAACAACGGCCTCATCGGGCGGTCAATGACACGATCCGTCAGTACCGCGTTCTCGGAAGCCTTGCCTTCTCTCTTATTAAAGCCTCCCGGAATCTTACCTACCGCATACATTCTCTCATTATACTCCACGCTTAACGGGAAAAAGTCAATGCCGTCCCGGGGCTTCTCAGATGCTGTCGCGGTACAGAGCACCGTCGTATCGCCATAGTGCATCAGAACCGCACCGTTCGCCTGCTTCGCAACTCTGCCCACGTCAACGCGCAGCGTTCTGCCGGCTAATTCCATTTCAAATTGTTTGTACATAGTAATAATCCTTTCTCTCAATCAAATATAGTTCTTCATGAGAACAGGAACTACCGAAACTACTGAAAAATGTATTTTCACAAATGCACTTTTCAGTGGTCTCGGAATACATGTCCCTGCTCACAATCTTTTACAGTATAACACAGTAATTAGAAAAAGGCTATAATAAATAAATTTTAAACAAAAATAGTAACAGTTCACCCGTCGCAGGCCGGAGCGGGCGACGGCTGAACTGTTACAATAAATAACACCCGGCCGCATTACGCTGCCGAGTGTCCTGTCTTCTGCAATCATGTTCTGACGCTTATTTACGCAGTCCAAGTCTCTCAATCAGGGAACGATATCTCTCAATATCCTTCTCCTTCAGATATGCAAGAAGTCCTCTTCTCTGACCAACCATCTTCAAAAGACCTCTTCTGGAATGGTGATCCTTCGGATTCGCCTTAAAATGCTCGGTAAGGTCATTGATTCTGGCCGTCAGAATCGCAATCTGTACTTCCGGAGAACCGGTATCTCCCTCTCCTCTTCCATACTCTGCAATAATCTGACTCTTCTGCTCTTTTGTTACCATGATTTCATCCTCCTTATTCTTTACACTGCCGGCATTAAGTAACGGTCGGAGTTCTCCGGTTACCGAACGCCAGTTGATTCATACTCAGCTAGTATAGCATACTCTCTGACTGGCTGTAAAGTCCCATTTTAACAATCCAGCCTCCCATAAACCGCCAAAAAACGCTTAATTGTAACTGAAAGAATTTATGCAAAACCTGTTTTCATACAAACTGATTAATACAATTAATAACGCTGACTGCATAATTTCGGCTTCAATTTCTCCCACTTCTTCAAGTGTTAATCCTGATGGTCTCTGTAACTGCTTTTTCGTCATTCCATACTGCCTTGTCTGCTCATTAAAAACTTTACAGAAAATAATGTACTGATTAATGATATCGTCTGTATTACTTTCATAAATCACACTTGCCTTTACTTCAACATCAATTTCTGCGCCTTCAAAAAATTCTTCTGACAAAGATATTTTATCAGGCTTCTTTTCTCTGGCTCCTGTAAATATCACATAAATCTCAGGTCTGGGCATCTTCACTTTCCTGCTTTTGTAATAGTTTTGGCATGTACGCTGAAAATATTCGTGATAGCTCTGTGCCAGATACAACAGTACCCTTACCAGAATATTCACTGTCCATGTGGACTGCGCCTCTATGAGTATCATCAGCTTATCACCCACAATAAACCCTAAATCATTATAAA
>CAOKJI010000339.1 GCA_948468495.1 uncultured Dorea sp.
GTTACTCTTTATCATGGTTCAAAATCAGGAATTTGTGGAGCTATTGTACCTGCAAGCCGCAAATACTGCGATTTTGGAAAAGGGTTTTATATGGGAACGAACCGAATCCAGCCGCTTACGTTAATCTGCAACTATCCCAATGCCAGATTGTATACGTTAAGCGTTGAATTGTCAGAACTTGACATTCTGGAAATGGAGGTTGGGTTGGACTGGGCTTTGCTGGTAGCATATAACCGGGGCAAAATGGAATCTGTGAAGGATTCCCCAATTTATGACCGGTTTGCGGGTTTAAGTAAAGACTGTGATATGATCATTGGTTCTATAGCAAATGATAGAATGTTTGTTGTTCTTGACCGTTTTTTTAATGGAGAAATTACGGATCTTGCACTGGTTAATAGTCTTTCGGCATTAAAACTTGGCAAACAATATGTAGCATTAACAGAAAAGGCCTGTAAAAAAATAAAAATCCTTGATGAACAGGAAATTTCTGAAGCTGACCGGAACAAACTAAAACAAGAAAGCGATGCAAACCGCACTAAGGGTGTTTTGATGGCAGATGAAGTCTGTCGGAGATATCGCCGCGAGGGCCGTTTCTTTGACGAAATATTAGAGGCAGGTGAATAAAATGGAAAATTTTTCTACCGATAAACGCCAGCTTTGCGATATACAAGGGCGGCTATTTGAACTTGCGTTAAAAAATGGTTACGATTGTCCCGCGTTTATTGAGGTTTTTATGAACAGCAAGACTGCAGCTGCTCTTGACGACGTCTATGACCGGCTGCAATGGGCTGGTGAAGAATACATTCTTGAGGAGTTAAGCGATGAAGCAGGCGGGCTTAAGAAAGCCGGGACAGTCTATTCTGCGGAAGTGATGTACTGGACAGGATATATCTATCGCTACTGGCATTATTACACGAAAGAATGCAGCCATGAGATATATAAAATTGCTGATGCGAATACAATGAGTGAGTGCTGGCTTGGGTTCCATACGTTTGATGCAGCGATGGCCATTGATGATTTGAAAGAGATTTACCGGCAGAAATGCGAATTAAAATAGCGGAAACGGTAAATGCTATCCTAAAAAAGAAAGAAGGATCAGCAATGAAAGAAGAACATACACTGGCATTATTAAAGGAGTGCAGCTCCGGCTGTAAGATGGCGTTAAACAGTATGAACCAGATTTTGCAGTATGTACAGGATGAGATGCTGGAGCATAAGATTCTGGAGTCGAAGGAGGAGCATGAGAAGCTGGAAAAGAAATGCGGAGAGCTGCTGCGTAAGCAGGGAGAGCATGAAAAGCAGCCGGGAGTTATGGCAGAGACTTTTTCTAAGATTACGACAGATGTAAAGATGATGATGAACGGCGGAAACTGCCAGATTGCAAAGCTTCTGATGGATGGATGCAATATGGGAATCCAGGCAGTCAGCGAGTGCAGAAACCAGAATCCGGAGGCGTCGAAGGAAGCCATGGATTTGGCGGCGAAGATGATTCGTTCAGAAGAGGAATTTATGAAGCAGCTACGGGTATTTTTGTAGAATAATAGGTGTAAAATAGAATTGATTCACAAGTGAAAAAATCCCATCGCGAAGCGAGGGCTCTCGCGTGGAGCTTCTATTTTCAAAAGGAATACAAAACTTCATTATCACGCTTGGAGAAAAGGGATGTTATCTGAAAAATAGGGAACATGCGCGTTTCTTTGGAACCCAGAACTTTCCGGTTGTAGATGTGACAGGGGGCCGCGGATGCATTTATCAGCGCGATGATTGATGAGGATGGGCTGGAAGCTTATCAGATGAATTTGGAATAGTAAGAGAATGACAGACAGGCTGATTATGTAAAAAGAGCGGCATACCTGCAGGAATAGAAGGTAGCCGCTCTTCTCTGTTAAAGCCTGGCGTTTTCAGATATGCTCTGAGAACCGGATTTGTTCTTATTGCCAGAGAAGAAAATTAACTGTATAATAAACATAAGATATCAATCCTTAAAGGGAGATACTTATGAAAGGATAAACATATGCAGAAAAAGACACCCGATTATGATAACGTGTTCAAGACTATGAAAAGCAAACATAAAAGATTATTTATTCCTGTAATCAACAACATGTTTGGGAAGAATTATTCCATGAATGAAAAAGTAGAGATTTTATCTTCTGAAGGATATTTGACTGAAAGCGAGACGGCGGACGGAAAAACTCCGAAAACGACAAAAATTACATTTATATTTCCCGATGGCCAGAAAGTAAATTATGAATCTTCTAATGTAATTCTGGAAGAATTTACAAAGGAATACATCGTTGAAGAGAGACTGTTTCCATATATTCCTTTTTATATTGCAAGGTATGAAAAAGACATTATTTCCGAAAATAGTATAGAACATGCTGCGGGGGATTTGGAATATTTCAGAAATTAGGCAAGCCAAACTGCCAATTACTTAATATTCGCTGTACTAAATGCTGCGTCTGCATAAAAGAGGAGAATTATCGGATGATGAGCTGGTGGATCTTATGGGATTTGTAAATACGATTATTACACATATTACAAATGGAAATAAGAATGAAGAAAGGCTGGTGAATATTATGGGCGGAACAGTAATTGAGACAGAATCTGAAAAGTTAATTCGTAAAGGGAAAGCAGAAGGAAAGGAAGAAGGAAAAGCAGAAGAAATTATCGAAATGGGCCGGGAGTTTGGTCTGGATGAGGCGGCTATATTAAAAAGACTGCAGGAAAGAATAGGTTTGTCGTTAGAGATGGCGGCCGACTATTTAAAACAGTATGGAAAAAGGATGAAAGAATGACGTAAAATAAAGGGAAAGTACAGGGAGGAACCGCTATGCTGACGATAGGAGCACATATGTCTATCGCAGGAGGAATTGCAAAGACTGCAGAGAATGTTGTAACAATGAAAGCGAATACCATGCAGATTTTCAGCCGCAATCCCCGGGGGTCGAATTACAGGAATTATGAGCAGAAGGAAGTGGATGCTTTTCAGGATATCCGGCGCAGGCATGGATTCGGACCATTGCTCGCTCATGCGCCTTATACAATGAACCTGGCCAGCGGGAATGAGAAGACTTATGAATTTGCATGCATGGTGATTCGGGAGGATATTGTGAGGATGGATGCTCTCGGCATAGAGAATCTGGTTTTTCATCCTGGCAGTCATACAGGAATTGGTGCAGAGGCAGGGATTAGGAATATTATTTGCGGCTTGAATCAGGCGGTGACAGAGACACAGAATATTAGGGTGCTTTTAGAAACGATGAGCGGGAAGGGAACGGAAATCGGGGTAACCTTTGAGGAACTAAAGCAAATCAGGGACGGCGTTCGCTTTCCGAAGAAAATCGGCGTCTGTCTGGATACCTGTCATGTATTCGCAGCCGGGTATGATATTGTTCATGATTTGGACGGCGTACTGGAAGAATTTGACCGGGTGCTTGGTTTACCGCTTCTGAGGGCGGTTCATCTCAATGACAGTATGATGCCC
>CAOKJI010000340.1 GCA_948468495.1 uncultured Dorea sp.
TTCTGTGCTGCGAAGCCAGAGTTTACCGTCCCTTTGCCCAGCGGGAATTTCGGAACGTTTCAGTATCCTGAGGGCCCGGTCGTCGTCGTCGGTTTTTAAGAGAAGCCGCAGACGGCTATGTTCGTGAAGAACGGCAAGGGAATCCTGAAAAATAAGCTGCCCCTTATCAATGATGCCCACATGAGTCGCCATCTGGTCCATCTCGCTCAGAAGATGGCTGGAAACCAGAACTGTCATGCCGTACCGGTTTGGAAGGGAACAGATTAATTCGCGCATTTCCTGAATGCCGGCAGGGTCAAGACCGTTGGTCGGTTCGTCTAAGAGGAGGAGTCTGGGATTTCCCAGAAGCGCTGCGGCAAGCCCCAGTCTTTGCTTCATGCCCAGGGAATATTCCCGGACTTTCTTATCTTTTTGTCCCTCCATGCGCACGATTTTTAAGACCCGGTAAATTTCAGTTTCGGGCACATTTTTTAGAGTGCAGATAATCTGCAGATTTTCAAATCCGCTTAAATGGCCGTAATATGCGGGTGATTCAATCAGCGAGCCGGTCTGGGACAGAATGGAAAGTCGGTTTTTTTCATTGATTTCCCGGCCTAAGAGTTTCATGCTTCCGGAATTTGGTTTGGCAAGCCCCAAAAGAAGCTTGATGGTAGTAGATTTCCCGGCTCCGTTTGGCCCTAAGAAGCCGTAGATGCTGCCTGCGGGAACAGACAAATCAAGGCAGTTTACCACCGTTTTACTGCCGTATTGTTTGGTAAGAGCCTCTGTAGTAATGACAGGTTTCATAAAATCATCTCCTTTTGATTCAGTATAAAGACGCTCCCTTATCTGAGACTTAATCCAACCTTATTTTTAGCTTAAATCTCTGCAAACGGGATTGGAATATCGGAAATACGGAATTATAATAAAGGAAATGCAGGATGAACAGTATTGGGGAGAGATAACATGGAGCTGTATGAGCGTAAGATTATGGCAGTGGACGACCATAGAGGTATTCGGCAAATGATTGACGGAATTTTAAGGGAACATGGTTTTACAAGAGTGATTCTTGCCGGCAACGGCGAGGAGGCGATGCGGTTATTTCTTGCGGAAGAGCCGGATCTGGTAATTCTGGATATTATGCTTCCGGGGGAGGATGGATTTACGCTGTTCCGGAGAATGCGGGAGAGGGAGAACGTGCCGATTCTCTTTTTGTCGGCAAAGGATGAGGACGAGGACCGGCTTTTGGGGCTTGGGCTGGGGGCGGACGACTATCTGACTAAGCCGTTTCTGCCAGAAGAACTGGTGCTGCGGATTCATGCAATATTAAAGAGAACCTATCGCGTAACAGAAGAGAGGGAGAGAAGGTTCTGCATAGGGGCGCGGGAAATCTTGCCGGAGAGGGCGCTGGTCAGATATAAAGAGAGGGAAGTACCGCTGACGGCCAAAGAGCTTCTCTTACTGGTAAAGCTGAATGAGAACCGGGGACGGATTGTGACTTTTGACGCTCTGTGCGGGGCGGTCTGGGGGGATTCCTACTATGGTTATGAGAACACGCTGATGGTACATATCCGGCATCTGCGGGAAAAGATTGAAGAAGACCCGTCCCATCCAAGATGGCTTCTGACTGCAAGAGGATTGGGATATCGTCTGGCAAAGGAGGACGCATGAAGAGTCTTTTTCGGATTATCCGCTGGTATTCGCTGATGGCGGGATTGATTATCGTTATTATTCTGGCATGTAATGGATGCATACTGCTGGGAATTGGCTATTATACCGCCGAACAGCAAGGCGGCGACAAGTATGCCGAAATATCTGTGGGGCTGATGGAGCGGATTGGGGCAGAATTTCAGACAGAAGGAGAAGGATATCAATTGTCTGATGCTGGCAGGGAATTGTTGGAGGAATCGGAATTTGTCTGGGCAATGGCGCTGGACGGGGAAGGAACGGCGGTGTGGAAATGGAGACTGCCGGAAGGATTCAGGGAGCGCTACAGCATACAGGAAGTGGCGTCATTTTCCAGATGGTATCTGGAAGATTATCCGGTTAAGGTACTCTCAAGCGGCGAACTGCTGCTGGTATTTGGCTGCGACCCCGGGATGATCAGCCGTCACAGTCTGCTTGTGTCTCCGGTACTGCTGGAAAATCTGCCCGCTTATATCAGGATGTTTCTCTTTCTGAACCTGTTTATAATCGGTATCTTTATTCTGTGCTTTGGATACCGGTTTTACGGCGCTATGAGGCCGGTTGCAGAGGGAATCGAACAACTGGCTGCCGGAGAACCGGTACGTTTGGAGGAAAAAGGACTGGCCGGCGGGCTGGCTGTGAAGCTGAACGAGACGTCCGGGCGTCTTCTGGCGCAGAAGGAAGCCCTTGACAGAAGAGATTATGCCAGAACGGAATGGATTGCCGGAGTTTCCCACGATATACGGACGCCGCTGTCTCTGATTATGGGATATTCTGCCCGCTTGTCAAAGGACAAAGCGCTGACCAGAGAACATCGGTTGCTTGCAGAGAATATCCGCAGACAGAGTCTGATTATCCGGCAGTTAATTATGGATTTAAATCTGACTTCCAGGCTTGTCTATCAGGCGCAGCCCTTAAAGCGGAGCAGGTGTCTGCCTGCATCGCTGGTCCGGAACTGTGTGAGTGATTTTTATAATGAAGGACTGGATACAGAAGACGCCGCGAAGTATGAATTTGAAGTTATCATAAGCGAGGATATGGAGCAGACGTGTATCGAGGCGGACGAGGGACTGCTTTTACGAGCTGTGCGGAATCTTTTTGGAAATAGTATCCGGCATAATCCTGCAGGATGCAGGGTAAAGATAAGCCTTGTCAGTCAGGCCGGGATGATTGGCTTTTTTGTGCAGGATACGGGAGCCGGGATTCCGGAGACTGTGGTGATAAATATGGAAAATCCAGAAAGCAGCGTCCATATTATGGGACTCAGGCTGGCGGAGCAGATTGCAAAAGCCCATGGAGGAAGGTTGGAATTTGTAAAGAGGACAGAGAGTGGCTATGACGTCAGAATGTGGGTGGCTGAAAATACTGGCTTAACGGAAGCATAACAGACTGAATTTAGAAATGGAAAGGGAGAATCATGGCAAGGATTTTAATCGTGGAAGACGACGCCGGGCTGAATAAAGGGATAACCCTGACACTGACAAAAGAAGGGTATACGGTGGATTCAGCCTGCTGTATCAAAGAAGCGGAAGCTTATGTAGAAGAGAAAAAATATGATTTGACAATCTGTGATATTATGCTTCCGGACGGAAGCGGCCTGGAATTTGGCGCAAGGATGAGGAAGGAGACGAACGGTTATCTGATTTATTTAACTGCGATGGATACGGAAGCAGATATGGTAAACGGTTACGAAGCCGGAGCGGACGATTATCTGACGAAGCCTTTTTCCCTGATGGTACTGGTGTCAAAGGTAGCGGCTCTGATGCGCAGAATGGACGAGCATGCCGCAGAGCGGCTGTATTCTGCCGGCATCGTGGT
>CAOKJI010000341.1 GCA_948468495.1 uncultured Dorea sp.
TACGCCCCACCTAGGAAGGAAGCGTTTCTATAATTATTTAACCGGTTAAACATAGTTTACCACATAGCTATTCCGTCCCCTTTCCTCTTTTTAACCTTCTTTTGACACATTTCCCCCTCTTTTTGACTGGTCAAGATAAATGGGGAAACCAAAAATCGAATGTCAATACCTTTTTTCTTCGTCAAAATTCACAAAAAACAATAACAAGGTGCATGTTCACCTTGTTATTGTTCATTTTATTTATTCTCTTTTAATAAATCCATATCTATTCAAAAATCTAAACATATCTATCAAGCCGGAAATATAACACAGGTCATTCGTGTCACAGTTATGTGCTTGTAACGTACTTAGATAATCATTTATGATTTCCCCATATTTTGCTTCAAGATCATCTTGAATTTTCATATATGCTGTTTCTGCTTTTCCAAATTCTGATAATGACTCTTGATATTCTTCATCATATAACGAAAGTCTATAAAGTGTACCTTCTTGAATTAACTCTAAGCCATCCCTCAACGCCTGTCGAAATTTCTTTTTAGTTTCTATGTTTTCCATGTTGTTCTCCTTTCTTAACACTGTGCTAAACAATTTCTCCTTTCATGTAGTCACATGTAGTCAAGCTAAAGGTCAAGAAACACAGAATTTACAAGGGTTTGACAATTTATTTTGGTATTCGATTCTCTCATCCCCTGTTAATTAGAAACCGGAAATACTTAAAATATAAGTATTCCCGGTTTTTTGTGTTATCTGAAAAATCAAAGGGTATCAACTAGGGTATCAGAAGATATTACAGCAAAAAAGGAGGTGTATCACTCAGGGATATTTCATCATATACCCACCCCTCCAATAAGTATTTCCGGTTTAAAATACCGTAGCGCTATTATAACTGTATCGCAATAAAACAAAGATAGCTCCAGGGCGGAAAGAGGAGATTATGCACCTCTCTTTTTTTGTGCAGGAATAGAGAGGAAAAATTCTAGGATAAACTTTATAATGATAAAGACAAATACATAGCTACAAAACACGATATATTCGGATAAGGGGATATCTCATGGAATAGGTTGATGGACTAAACCAAAGTATAAATTATATTGCGGAACACCTGACTGACAGAATATATCATAAGAAGAAAAAAGACATAACGGAGGGACTTATGGACGAGAAATTTAATATCTTCATGGAAACAGTTGATACGCGTTTCCGCGGCTTTGTAAGCCAAATCAACGAGTATCTGACAGGGAAGGGCTGTAAATGCGAGATAAAATCGCAAAAAAGCGGCTATGTTGTGTCCTATGTATTAAATAGCAGCAAAAGGACTTTGGCAACATTCATATCCCGAAAAACGGGAATGAAGCTCCGTATTTATCCCGAACATATACAAGAATACCAGAGCTTTCTTGACACACTGCCCGAAAAGATAAAAAAGGAAATCAGGAAGGCGTCTGTCTGCAAACGGCTTATCAATCCCGATGACTGTAATCCGAAATGTATAATGGGATATACCTTTGTATTGGACGGCGAACAGTATCAGAAATGCCGTTACATGGCGTTCCAGCCTGCATTGAGCGAGGAAAATAATCCATATATAAAGCAGTTTTTAGAGAAAGAATTACAGGCAGGCGCCAATTCTAAATAAGCCGACGGGCATACTCCTATTCCCTAGTCAGTTTCCGTATCCAATTGCCATAATTTGACATTAGATATCCGGGAATACATTTAAATATCTGATCCGCGTTCAAACAGCAAACTACTATTGCCGGAGACGCCTTTACCACAAATGCCATCACAAAGGAAATCGGAAGAACTATCATCCATATACTGACTAAATCCATCTTTACTACAAACATAGGATTGCCTCCGCCGCGAATAATCCCATTATTCGTAGGCATTTGATATGACATACCTACAAATACAACACACAAAATTATTAAAAACTGGTTTGCCATCTCCATGGTATCTGGGGTTAAATTATACAGACGTAAAATCGGAATACGAATCCAAAACAAAAGAACGCCTCCCACAATTCCGATGAGCAAAAATATCCGCTGCATCAACCGGGAATATACCTTTACAAGCTCCAAATCTCCCGAACCAATTGACTTGCCAATCATGACAGAAGCTGTTGCTGATGCGCCTACCGCCGCAGATTTCACCAGCAGAAATAAAGTAGAAGCTATGCTGTTTGCCGCAATCGCCTCTGAGGTCATATGACCGAGAACAACCGTCTGAAGCGCTGTATTTAATCCCCACAAGGTCTGTACCAGAAGAATTGGCGCGGCAATTTTGAGATAGTCTTTTATCAGCGCTCTGTCTATTTGAAAATAATCTGTCAGCTTAAGCTTAAGATGATTCTCACCTCTAATCACGTAAAAAATCAATGTGATACATTCCGCAATTCGGGCGCATAATGTTCCAACAGCCGCTCCTGCCGCCCCCATTTCCGGCGCTCCAAAGCGTCCATAGATAAAAACAGAATTTAATCCACAGTTTATTAAAAATGTCATAACCGATAGCCAAAATGCAATTTTCACATTACCGGTACTCCGAAGCGTGGCCAGAAGCAATATTGTCACTGCGAAAAACGGATAAGTGAACCGTATAATACACAAGTAGGATACTCCTTCTTCCACAATGATATCGTCTATTGTAAATAATCCCAGCGTCTGCTCCGGAAATGCACTGACAATAAGAAATAAGACCAGAGCCGTTAAAATACCTGCGTACATAGCAAAAGCACAAATCCGTTTCATAGGCTGTATCAAGCCTTTTCCCCAATACTGGCTGCAGACAATTACCGCTCCGTCTCCAAGAGCCATCAGAATCTGCTGATATACAAACTGTATCTGATTCACTGCCGCTACTCCGGACAGGGCTGTTTCGCTGTAAGCACCCAGCATCATATTATCCGCAAGATTAATGCTGATTGTCACAACATTCTGCAGCACAAGCAGTAGACATATACCAAAAAAATTCTTGTAAAATCCCCTATATTTTTTCTTTTCTCTATATCCCTTATTCATTTTCCTTACTAATATATCTCCATCTTTGTTGAATTTCATGTACAGACCAGGCCGCGCCTAATCTTTCTTCAAATAAAATATTTTTTCGAGCTATTTCAAGACTAACCTCGTCTCTGAAAGAATACATATATAAAAAACGCTTGAGGACAATATGAAACAATTATCCAAACATTTAACATTTACCAATGCTGTCCGCTATATCTTTCTTATCATACTTTCTTTTCTACTTGGACGCTGTATCGGGATGGTACAACAATATTTTCTTTCATCTGATGAAACTGAAACCGCGTCTACACTTCCATCTGCAAATTACGAATATGTGACCGCTTCCTGCCGGCCACAGCTTAATTCCAGCGTTCCGCAGATTGCGTCTGCCGCCGATGGCAATTGGGGCTTAAGCTTCCAGGAAGATGGAAGACCTCCGGTTGCCAACGCTACTGCAGATGAGCTAAAAA
>CAOKJI010000342.1 GCA_948468495.1 uncultured Dorea sp.
CGAATACAAGCATTGTATTACCGGTTAAAGAGTAAGCATAAAGGCTTGCAAGTCCGATAATAACAAGTACAGCGGCAAGAAGAACCGTTTTACGGATTCCCATCTTATCCATCAGCGCGCCGCCGCCAACCATACCAACGATGGAAACGATAGAGTAAACAGAAAGAACAGTACCCGAAAGTGTTCCGCCGTCGTTTGCAATAGAGGTAACAAAGTTAGGAACATGTGTAGTAACACCAGCAGAAATAAGTCCGACACAGAGAACTACGCCAAGTACGCAGTACCATGCGCCTGATTTTGTAGCTACTTTCTTGGATACACCGATCCATGCATTAGACTGTGTCTTGGCATTAGCAACAGAAGCATCTTTTTTACCGGTACGGTATGGTTCTGTACCATACTCTGCCGGAGAACGTTTTACCAGGACAAGTGCAGTGATTACCATTACTACGCCTACGCAAATTGCAGAAAACAGCATAGCTGTCTTCCAGCCGGAAGCGTCGGCAGCAATAAATTTGGAGATGATCGGCGACCAAACAGCGCCGCCAAGTCCGCCGCATGCATAAGCGATAGACATCATAGTTGCACGCTTATCCTCAAACCATGCAGTAACAAGCATAGAGATTGGAAGCTGTGTAAGACCTGCCTGGAAGATATTTGACAATGCGAATACCAGGTAGAACTGCCAGAGCTGTGTGCAGAACGTAGCGGCAAACCAGCACAGGCTTGTTCCGATAGTAACAGCTACCATCATGATTTTCATATTTTTCTTCTGATACAATCCTGCGATTATCATAGCGCCGATTGCGCTGGCAAAGGATGCGATCAGGCTGACCATGGACCAGCCTGTAGTCTCAAATCCCAAATCACTGCAGACAGGAGCCATATACAGCGAGAAACAGTTTCCCATAATCGCGGTCGGTATAAATGACAAGATGCAGGCGGCAATAAGGACACCCCAGCCTTTAAATTTTTTACTCTCCATTTTTTTCTCCTTTCAGATTTGAACTGTTAGTTAAGTATTGCTCTACGAGTTTACTGCGGACTATCTTACCATTATTGCTCTGAGGAATCCGGTCCACAAATTCGAAGGATTTTGGTATTTTATAAGGCGGCAGGTAATTGAGAGCCAGTTTAATAAGGCTTTTTTCACTGATGGGTTCGCCTGCTTCAATAAAAGCATGAATACGATGTCCCCATTCTTTGTCGGGAAGTCCGACAACAACTGCATCTACTACCTTTTTAGACTTTTTCAGCACAGTCTCAATCTCTGCGGCGAATACATTCTCTCCGCCGGTAACAATCATGTCGCTGCGTCTGTCTATAAAATACAGATAGTCTTCCTCGTCTATGTATCCAATATCACCTACGCTCCTAAAGCCGTTCTCATCGCTTTCGAGCGGGGTATAATTGATGTATTCAATCCTGGGGGCGCTGCCGTGCCAGGACATATAGATATTGCCGATTTCTCCGGGAGGGAGATCCCGGCCGTCTTCGTCCCGAATCGAGATACTGCCGCAGGGCATTCTGCCGATGCTTCCTTCATGAGTAAGCCATTCGTCGCCGCGTATATAAGTAATTCCCACGCATTCGGTCATGGAATAAATCTCATATATCTTTTCCGGTGAGAGAATCCGGAACCATTCTTTTTTCAAATCCGCGGAACAGACGCCTCCGGTATGGCAGAGCACCTCTAAGCTGGCCAAATCTTCTGGATTGAAGTCCGGCAGTTTCATAATGCGCTGCATTAGCGTCGGCACTAACTGAACATACTCGATTTGGTATTTGTTTATCAATGCCACAATAGTCTTTGCGTCAAGGCAGGAGGGCATATAGAGCGTATTGCCACAGTAAAGCCCGTTAAAGGTCACCGAATGCGGCGCGCCATGGAAGAGCGGGCCGGCAAGAAGCTGACGCATCTCAAAACGCATACCGGAAAGAGTGAACCATGTCTGAAGCCCTTCGTCGCTTTCTCCGGCGGGCATATTCTGCTGGACGACTTTAGTCTTCCCCGTTGTACCCCCGGTGCAATTTGCAAGATTAGGGACTGCAAGGACATCAGGCGGCATCTCTTCCGGGTAATCTGCGCATAGCCCCTTCAGCTCAGAAGAACTTAAGGATTGGTAATTCGATGGTTTCCAACGGTTGGTAACCACAAGAGAAGGGGATACGCATTCGCAGATCTCTAAGAGGTTCTGCCTGGGAACCCTGTCGGATACGGGAACGTAACACCCGCCCGCTTTCCAGATGCCGAAAGCAAGGGCAATATGGGTAGGGATATTGGGAAGAGCCACAATAACGCTCTTCCCGGGTCCGATTCCCTGTTCCAGAAGATACCATGCAATACGGTTGGAAAGCACCTCGAGAGCCCGCCATGTCATAATGGTTTCTTTGTCTTTTGATGGGATATATATAATTGCAGGAGCATCCGGCTTGACTCTTGCGATATTAGCAAGCTGGGTCCCCGGCGTAAAAAAACTGTTCTCACCATCGTTGAAAATATTAAAGTGCGGCGTACACACGTCCTGTAGCCCTCTCATTTCTCTCCCAGATTCGGAGCATTTTTCTTAAAAGTTATAATAAATTAGCCTGCAACATTAGCCGGTCTGTATCCGCCGTCAACCGGAATTGTAACGCCTGTAATGTAGGAAGCAGCGCTTGAGCACAGGAAGAGGATTGCGCTTGCAATTTCCTCAGGTTCGCCGATTTTGCGAAGAGGGATGCCTGCTGCAAGGTTCTTCTTTGCAAACGGAGGAACCGTATCCAGAAGCTTGGTATTAACCACGCCGGGAGCAACTGCGTTACAGCGGATTCCGGCATATGCCTGCTCCCATGCCATAGACTGTGTAAATGCGATAACGCCGCCCTTAGATACCGGGTACGGGCATCCGCAGCCTGCGCCGTAGATACCTGCTACAGAAGCGGTGTTTACGATACAGCCCTTGGTCTTCTTCAGCATCTTGATGGCATATTTGGTCATGTTGAAGGTACCCTTGATATTGGTGTCCATAACATAATCCCACTGGGACTGTTTCATCTTATGAATCGGAACGCTGCTGTCAACACCGGCATTGTTAACAAGAAAATCAAGTCTTCCCCACATCTCTTCAATCTCAGCATAAATTCCCTGTGCTGCCTTGTAATCGGTAAGAGTGATTGCGTTGTGCTTAAAGCTGTCCTCTGGATAAGAAGCCTTTAATTCTTCGAGTACTGCAGAAACATCCTCGCCCTCTTTGCCTAAGAAATAAACTTTTGCGCCAGATGCAAGGAATAACTTGACTGTAGCAAGTCCAATTCCTGAAGTACCTCCGGTAACTAATGCAACTTTTCCGTTAAATTCGTTTTCAAACATCGTTGAATCTCCTTTCGTGTAAATGATTTTAAAGAGTCTTTTTTTGTTTTCGGAGCATTCCCGCTGCCCCGAAAGTTCATCACCGATACGTTTCTCAATGAATGGCAATATTTTAACATTTTT
>CAOKJI010000343.1 GCA_948468495.1 uncultured Dorea sp.
ACCACATTGTAAAATAGCGACGATAATATACCCGTTGTGCCAATGTCCATATCTGCTATTCCTCCCTCTTATGATTTACGCAACATATCTTTCCAATCTTTTCCACCTTATCATAGCACTCATCCGCCATAATCACAACCAGTACATCCTCGTATAATTCAGTTCACACGCCGTTATAAGAAAAACAGCCCATGAACTTATCGTATAAAAGTCCATGGGCCGCCCCAAATTTCTAAATTTTATTCTTCAAGCTATGCTGTTTTCCCTTCCCCGAAATTTCTCAGAACTATAATAGTCAGAATCATCAGCACAATTCCCACCGGAAGCGCGATAAAGGCCGTCTGCACAAAACCTGCTACCAGATAGGTTACAAAGGATACCGCCGCTACCGTAATCGCGTAAGGAAGCTGCGTGGATACATGATTCACATGATTACACTGTGCTCCCGCCGACGCCATAATGGTCGTATCAGAAATCGGCGAGCAGTGGTCGCCGCATACCGCGCCTGCCATACAGGCGGAGATGGAAATAATCATCATCGTCTCATTCGTTCCCGCAAATACCGCAACTACAATCGGAATCAGAATACCGAAAGTTCCCCAGGAAGTTCCAGTTGCAAACGCCAGGAAACATCCAACCAGGAAGATAATCGCCGGCAGGAAATTCACCAGTCCGCCAGCCGCATTTTCCATAGCTCCCGCCACAAACGCCGCCGCCCCAAGGCTGTCTGTCATCGCCTTTAATGTCCATGCCAGCGTCAGAATCAAAATTGCCGGAACCATAGCTTTAAACCCATCCGGAACACAGGACATACACTCGTTAAACTTCATTACTCCACGAATCAGATAGAATAAAATCGTTATCACGAAGGCAAAGAAACTTCCCACTGCCAGACCTACCGACGCGTCGCTGTTTGAGAAAGCGTCAATGAAGCTTTCTCCTGTAAAGAAACCGCCGCTCCAGATCATTCCGATTACACAGGCGATAATCAGCGACACAATCGGGAATATCAGATCAATAACCTTCCCTTTACTGCTTACCACTTCTTCTCCAGCATTCGCATAGGGTCTGTCCGGAGTCGTATATAAATCGCCTTTCTCCTGCGCATTTTTCTCGTGGGTCTTCATTGAACCGTAATCTACATTAAGCACTACCAGCGCAATCATCATAACAATCGTAAGCAGCGCATAGAAGTTATATGGAATTGCCCGTACGAAAATGGATAATCCGTCCTCGCCTTCCACGAACCCCGTAACAGCCGCCGCCCAGGAAGAAATCGGCGCAATAATGCAGACCGGAGCCGCAGTCGCGTCAATCAGATAAGACAGTTTTGCCCGGGAAATTTGATGCTTGTCCGTTACCGGACGCATCACGCTTCCCACTGTAAGACAGTTAAAATAATCGTCGATAAAAATCAGGACTCCCAGCAGAATCGTTGCAAGCTGCGCGCCTGCCCGGCTCTTAATATGTACTTCCGCCCAGCGTCCAAAGGCCGCCGAACCGCCCGCCTTGTTCATCAGACATACCATGATTCCCAGAACTACCAGGAATACCAGAATACCTACATTGTAGCTGTCGGATAACACTCCGATAATACCGTCCTGGAACACATGGGTAATCGTCGTCTCAAAAGAAAGCCCCGAATAGAACAGACCTCCAATTAAGATACCGATAAACAGAGAGCTGTATACTTCTTTGGTAATCAGCGCCAGCACAATCGCAACCACCGGCGGAATCAGCGCCCAGAACGTCGCATACATGGAAGGCACATATTCTTCCGCCTCCTCCGCAGCAAAAACAACCGCCGGACAACAAAGCGCCATCAGTATAACCGAAGACAGCGTCCAGGCAATTTTCCTCTTCATGTTTCTCATAACTTCCTCTCTCCTTCTTAATTTTAGTAACAAATACTCACTCCGCGTCCTAAAGGACTAGCTTTGCGTCGCCCTAAAGGACTAGCTCTGCGTCGCCCTAAAAGACTAGCTTCGCGTCGCCCTAAAGGACTAGCTTCGCGTCGCAGTTCAGCGCATTCCTGACTCGTGAACAGTGACACTGCTTCTTCGCGGCAGTCCGCCGGAGGTTTTTATTATACAGAAAATGAAGTTTCCTGATATAATAAAGAAAAGTCATGAACAACGCCTCTGACAAGCGCCATTCATGACTCTAAGTCTCACTGCACAAAACTCCTTCGTACATATCAGATAGCGCTCCACATCATCGTGACAGTCCGCAGCATATTCTGCATACGTCCCAGATAAATCCTCCGGCTAAGGATTCATCTTCGGCAGTTTCCCCTTTTCTATACAGCAGTCCGCCAGACTGTGGCTGTATCGTACTGATGAAAACCGCGCCTCTATCAAGCTGTTATTCACATAGTACAGTTCTATCACTTTTAACCGCAAAAGTCAATATCCTAAATACTACTTAATAAATTTTACCTGCTTACAGATACGTTCTACAATCCGCTCCTTCCGGCTGTTAAAGACCGCCTTATTTTCCTCAAACAGATTTCTTCCTTCTGTATCAATCGACACAATCAACGGGCCAAATTCTTTAACCCGACAGTGCCAGAGGGTCTCTGGCATACCAAGCTCACGCCACTTAGCGTCCAGGATTTCCTCTACCTCCGAAGCCGCTACCACCGCGTTTCCCGCTGGAAACACACAGTGAATCGCCTTATAATTCCTGCAGGCATATTCGGTATCTCTCCCCATTCCTCCTTTTCCGATAATTACTCTGACTCCGGTCCGCTTCACAAATTCTTTCTCAAATTTCTCCATACGCATACTGGTAGTCGCTCCCACAGATACCATCTGAAACTGGTCGTCTCCAAGGGAACGCACTATCGGCCCGGCATGATAAATCGCGGCGTCCTTTATATCCATAGGAAGCTTCTGTCCCCCTTCTACCAACCTTCTGTGGGCCACATCGCGGCAGGTCGTCATATGTCCATTCAGATAAATAATATCGCCAGTCCGCAGACCTTCCAAGTCATCTGCAGAAATGGGTGTTGTCAGAATCTTTCTTCCTTCTCTTATCTCAACCATTACAGTATCACCCCCGAATGCGTAGTCACTCTATAATTCAAATTCCTATCGAAAATCACATGTCCCCGTCTGTGAGACCAGCA
The DNA here is from genome assembly GCA_948468495.1 of uncultured Dorea sp. The sequence continues at coordinate 3,131 of CAOKJI010000343.1, forward strand.
TCCCACATTGACTGCAACGCCGATTGTCGACGGATGCCTCGCCGTATGTTCAATGTGGACCCCCAATACGGAATATTTTCCTCCCATCCCCTGGGGACCCAGCCCAAGCTCGTTTATCCCTTCTTCGAGGAGGTCCTCTAACAGAGCCGCGCGTTCATTCTCACTGCGGCTCTTTAAGGGCCTCATCAGCGCCTTTTTTGAAAGGAGAGCCGCCGTTTCCACTGAAGTGGCCACTCCCACTCCCACCAGCAGCGGCGGACAGGCATTGAGTCCGTAGGTGGTCATGACATCCATCACAAATTTCACAACTCCTTCATATCCTTCTCCGGGCATTAG
>CAOKJI010000344.1 GCA_948468495.1 uncultured Dorea sp.
GTACAGAGAGAGAATTACAGTTTTCCGCTATGGAAATCTTGCTTGGCGACGGAACTTCCTATATTGCATTCCGTGGAACCGACGACACATTTATCGGATGGAGGGAAGATTTCAATATGAGTATCGGAGACGTCCCTTCGGAGCATATCGCCGCAGAATACCTGTCTCAGACAGGCAGCTTTAACCGGCACATGCTCCGGGTTGGAGGACATTCCAAGGGCGGGCATCTGGCCGTTTATGCCTCCGCCAAATGCAGCGCCGACGTACAGCGCCGTATTCTGAATATATACAATAACGATGGTCCTGGATTTTTTCATAATTTATCTGAGGACGATGATTTTAAGAAGATACAGCCGAGAATCCGGCGGTTTATACCAGAATTTTCTGTCGTTGGAATGCTCATGTACCACAACAAAGCTCCGGTTATCGTGCAGAGCGCCGGTAATGGCATATACCAGCACAATGCCTTCAACTGGCAGTTAGAGGGAACCCGTTTCCTAAGGAGTTCCTCCCTTTCTCCTGCCGCGGAACATTTCAGTGAATCCATGAAAACCTGGCTGGAACACATGAGTCTTTCTGAACGCCAGATCTTCATAGATGATTTATTCTCTGTTCTGGATGCTTCCGGAGCCGCAACCATATCCGAATTCCAGACGCAGGCTATCCGTAATATGCCTGCCATGATTAAGCAGTTAAACGCTCTTCATCCCGAGACAAAAGAAAAAATTGATTTATTATTTAAGCTTCTCATCAGTCAGCGAACGCCTGGAAGACTGACCGAGCATTAAAACCGGCGGCGAAGCGCTTCCTGCGCTTCAGCCGCCGGTTCATCCTTTTATGCAAGTTCGCTTCCCGTCAGAAGACGATATGCCTGGAGATACTTCTCGATGGTCTTATCAACGATCTCCTGAGGGAGCGTCCAGTCATGCTCTTTATTCGCTTTCAGCCAGTCTCTGGCAAACTGCTTGTCAAAAGACGGCTGGCTGTGTCCCGGCTCATACCCTTTAGCCGGCCAGAATCGGGAACTGTCGGGCGTCAGCATCTCATCACCGATTACAATATTCCCTTTTTCATCCAGGCCAAACTCAAACTTGGTATCTGCAATGATGATTCCCCGGCCCAGCGCATACTCTGCACACTTTTTATACAACATCAGAGAGTAATCCCGAAGCTTAGATGCATATTCCTTTCCCTTTCCCGGGAATCGCTTCTCCAGATATGTTACACTTTCTTCATAAGAAATATTCTCATCATGGTCGCCGATCTCTGCTTTGGTAGACGGCGTATAGATTGGCTCAGGAAGCTGAGCCGATTCCTTAAGCCCTTCCGGAAGCTGGATTCCGCATACCTTCCCGGTCTTCTGATAACTCGCCCAGCCGCTGCCCGTAATATAACCGCGGACAATGCACTCTACCGGCAGCATATCGAGCTTTTTGCAAAGCATACTATTCCCGTCAAATCCGGCTTGCCTGAAATATTCCGGCATATCCTTCACATCCACAGAAATCATATGGTTCGGCAGAATATCTTCCGTCATATCAAACCAGAATTTAGACATCTGGGTCAGTACGGTCCCCTTCTTTGTCACTTCGTTCTTCAGAATCACATCAAAACAGCTAATGCGGTCTGTAGCTACCATAATCAAACTGTCTCCGTTGTCATAGATCTCTCTTACTTTTCCTTCCTTAATCGGCTTCAATTCCTGTACACTCATCTCTTCGCACCTCAGTATTATTATATAAAGATTATTCCTACAGTTAGCTTTATTACCGTATCATCTTTCCTATATCATTGTCAAGAGACGGATATACGAAAAATGACCCTCGCCGTTACGCTCAGGTCATTTTTCATCATTTATTATTTTATTGTATTAAGGAGCGTTTTGATTAGTTCAGCTTCTCGTACTCAGCCACAATCTTATCCAACAGCGCTTCGTCTGTCAGTCCTGTAATTTCGGCTGCCGCGGCGCGTACGCCCTGTGCGGCAATCTTCTCCTGCAGTTCGACACTCTGCTTATCCTCTGGATTATTATAATGCAGCGCCGCGCCGACGCCAACCAGCAGATGGTCTACCGGAAGCCCGTAGCCTGCCGCTGTCATAAGCGGTTTAATCAAACGGTCTGTAGGACTCAGCTTACGGAGCGGCTCGCGGCCTACGCGGGTCACGTCATCCTGCAGGTATGGATTCTTGAAACGGCTGATAATCTTCTTAATGTATGCCGCATGCTTTTCGGCATCAAAGCCATATTTCTTAATCAGGCCGTCTCCGCTTTCCTTCATTGCAGCAGATACGATTCCATAAATTTCCTCGTCGGCAATTGCTTTATCAATGGTCGGAATCCCCCGGAGCGTACCCAGATAAGCTGTAATACAGTGTCCGGTATTCAGGGTAAATAATTTACGCTCAATGTATGCCATCAGATCGTCTACCAGGGTCATGCCGGTAATCTCTGGGATTTCACCCTTGAAGCCGGATTTCTCTACATCCCACTCATAGTAACGCTCTACCACAACATCGATAAAGTTCTCACTTTTAACCGGAGGTACAATTCTGTCTACCGCACAGTCCGGAAATCCTACATACTCGTCTGCAAACGCCTTGCCCGCATCGCTTAAGTTCTCGTATACTGCTTTCTTAAGCTGAGAGGTTCCGCGGATTGCGTTCTCGCAGGCAATCATGTTCATCGGCTCTTTCACGCCCATTTCCATACGCTTCTCAATCGCCTTTGCAATCGTCGGGGCAATACGCGGCAGGATAACGAGTCCGACCGCCGTCGTTACAATGTCTGCTGTCGCGATTTCATCCACTGCTTCCGGCTTCGTAGAATTAACGCCGCAGATATTCTCTAACTTCTGGTCCTCGCACTCCACGTCCATAATATGAACGGTATAGGTCTTGTCTTCATTAATCTTATCAATCACTGCTTCTACCACGTCTGCAAATACTACCTGATAACCAGACTGACTAAGCAGAGCTCCGATAAATCCACGTCCGATATTGCCTGCACCAAACTGAACTGCTTTTTTCATGAAAATCCTCTCCTTTTTATTATGACCTTTTTATATTTTTCCACAGTTTCTTCTATAACCTATTGTGTATCACATGATAATCTCATCTTAAAGCGGAAGGGAGAACGCTCCCTTCCTACGATTACCGCTAATTAGCCAAACGTCTTCATAATTGTTTCAACATCCGCATTTTTCTTCAGGTTCTCAAGAAGCTCTTCATCCTCTAAGCTTCCTGCGATATTCGCAAGAATCTCAAGATGCTCGTCGCCCACGCCTGCAATACCAATCACAAGGTTTGCCTTCTCGTCGCCGAAGTCAACGCCGTCCGGATACTGCATAACAACGATACCTGACTTCTTTACCGTCTCTTTCGCATTCGAGGTTCCATGAGGAATCGCAACGCCCATACCCATGTATGTGGTAACTAATTTCTCACGCTCAACCATTGCGTCAAT
>CAOKJI010000345.1 GCA_948468495.1 uncultured Dorea sp.
GAGCGGTGCGGCGGAATAGAGATATTTGCTGTATGCGGCGGCTATAAGGAGTATGACGAATGATTAGAATCGAAAATATGGATAAGAGCTTTGGAAGTCTGCATGTGTTAAAAGATGTGTCTCTTGAAGTAGAAGAGGGAGAGATATTCGGATTGATTGGAAAAAGCGGTGAAGGGAAGTCTACCCTGCTGAGATGCATTAATCTGCTGGAGGAGAAGGATGGAGGCCGCATTTTTATTAAGGGACAGGAAGTGAACTTAACAAGAAGCAGGGATATCAGACAGTACCGGAAAGGAATTGGGATGATTTTTCAACATTTTGCCTTGCTTGAGAGGCAGAATGTATATAAGAATATTGCGGCGCCTATGGAATGCTGGAAGTATTCAAGAGATGAGATTGATAAAAAAGTGCGCGAGTTGGCGCAGATTGTAGGGATTGAGGATAAGCTATACGAAAAGCCGCGCAATTTGAGCGGCGGACAGAGACAGCGGGTGGCCATTGCAAGGGCGCTGTCTTTGGAGCCGGAGATTCTTCTGAGCGACGAAGCGACTTCTGCGCTGGACCCGAAGACGACGAAGTCTATTCTGCAGCTTTTGCGGGATATTAATGAGAGACTGGGGATTACCATCTTGCTTGTGACCCATGAGATGGAAGTGATTCGTTCTATCTGCCACCGGGTTGCGGTTATGGAGGAAGGATGCATTGCGGACTGCGGAAAGGTATCGGAAATCTTCTTAAATCAGCCGGATTCTTTGAGGCGTTTATTAGGGGATGAGTCAGAGGTACTGCCGGAGGAGGGTGTAAATATTCGGATGATTTTTAAGGAGACACTGGAGAACAGAACCCTTATTCCGGACATTGCAGCGGCGGCGTCAATCAGATTTTCGGTACTGTATTCCCGGCTGGAGAAATTCCGGGATGAAGTAATCTGTACTGCGATGTTGAATGTTAAGGAGCAGGATTTTGAAAAAATAGGGAAGTATCTGGAAGGTTTGAATGTAAAGTGGGAGGTAGTGGCTCATGAATGATCCGGCGCTTGTGATAGAGAAGATTATGATACCGGCTTTGATGGAAAGCCTGTATATGACATTCTGGGGAACGGTATTTTCCTGTATCTTTGGATTTGGGATTGCGGTGATTCTTGTTATTACGGCGGAAGACGGACTGTCGCCCCATAAGCTGACTTACCGTCTGTTAAATATTGCGGTAAATATCCTGCGGTCATTTCCATTTATCATACTGGCTGTGACAATCATTCCCATTACAAGGGCTGTTATGGGTACGTCGATAGGGAAGAACGCCGCGTTGTTTCCGTTGGTTATTGTGGCCTGCCCGTTTGTGGCCAGGATTTTTGAGGGGAACTTAAAGGCGGTTACGCCGGGGATGATTGAGGCGGCGAAGGCGTTTGGGGCGTCTAATGTTCAGATTATATTCAAAGTAATGTTAAAGGAAGCGGTTCCATCCATGTGCATCAGCATTACCCTCGTGGTGATTTCCATTCTTGGAAGTTCGTCGATGGCGGGGGCATTGGGCGCCGGAGGCTTGGGGAATGTGGCTTTGATTTATGGATATCAGAGTTTTAACGATGTGATTATGTACGGAACGGTGTTGATTCTGGTGGCTCTGGTACAATCCATTCAGTCAATAGGGAATTTACTGTACAGGAAACTTAAGTAACTGTATTGTAAAAATATATTTAAGAAAGAAGAGGAAAAGAAACAAATGAAAAAAAGAGTGATGGCGATTTTCTGTGCTGCTGCGTTAACGCTCAGTCTTGCGGCATGCGGCGGTTCCGACGGGACGGAGAAGGAAGACGGCAGTGAAAGCAGTAGCGAAGACAGCAGTGAAAGCAGCAGTGAAGACGGGGAAGAACTGACAACGATTCGTCTTGCGGCAGGAGACGCTATGAAGGAAGAACTAATCAATGCAGTCAAGGAAGATTTTGAGGCGAAGGGATATACTCTGGAAGTATCGGTGATTGAAGACCCGATTGCGTCTAATAATGCGATTGAAGAGGGAAGTCTGGAAGCGAATTTTATTCAGCATATTGCTTATATGAATAATTTTAACGAAGAGAATAACGGTACTCTGGCGCCGGTAGGAGATGCGATTTACTATCCATGTATGGGACTGTACTCCAATAAGCTTGCCAGTGTGGATGAGATTGGCGACGGAATGAAAATCGGTATTCCAAGAGACCCGACGAACCGTTCCAGAGCTCTTCGCTTCCTAGAGGCAGAGGGACTCATTGAGCTGAAGGAAGGATTTGAAGAATATTCCCAGTTGGAAATTGAGACGAACAAATTCAATCTGGAGCTGACAGAGGTTGATTCCGAGTCGATTCCTACGATTCTGGACGATCTGGACGCCGGGGTATGCTATCCGATTGCGATGAAAGAAGCCGGGAAGGACCCGGAGGCGTCGCTGGCATTTGACCCGCCGGAGATTGGCGCGGAATATGGAATTTTAATTGCAGTATCCGATAAGAATAAAGACGCGCAGTGGGCAAAGGATCTTCAGGAAGCTATGAGCGGAGAAAAGGCGAATGAAGTAATTACCGAGTACTTTGGAACGTCGGCGGTTCACTGCTCTGCGTATTAAGGGAAAATGATGGGAAAGATTCAGGATTTTCCCTGCGCCCCGGATGGCGCCGGGGATATCGGCCGGGAAGCAGTTCACAGACTGCATCTTGCTTTGCCGGATATTCACAGAAAGGCGGAGCCGATGGCGCTGGCTGCGCAGGCCTGTAAAGATGATAAGGGAGCAGAGTTTTGCGTGCTCCCTTTTTGTCATACAGTCGAGGCGGAGGCAATGGGAGGATTGATTTGTTATGGAGATGAGATTGCCGGTCCCCGGGGAAAGGAATATGTCTGTCATACGCTGGAAGAGCTTTCAGATCTTCCTGCCATAGATTTTGAAAAGGGCAGGATTCATGAAGTTCTCCTTGCATGCAGACTCTTAAAGGAAGAGAAAGAGCGGGTCGCATTGCATATATCAGGTCCTTTTACGATTCTGAACCTGCTGATAGATGCGGGAATTGTGTATCGGGCGATGCGGAAACGGCCGGAATTTATGAAAGAAGTATTCGGAAAAGTGGGAAATGAAATACTCCGGTTTATGGAGGCTGCCAGAAGCTGCGGCGTGGATATTATCAGTTACGCGGATTCAGCCGGAGGGGTAAATATTCTGGGGCCGAAGCTGGCGGAGCAGATTGTGAAAGACTTTACCTATGGGTTTTTGAAACAGGCAGAAAGCAGACTGGAAAAGAAGGTATTGGTGCATCTATGCCCGAAGACAGTATATGCTCTTATTGGCGCAGGATATGCGAGGTATGAGGAGATAAGGCTTCCGGCTTTGGAGAGGGATACGGGAAGCACTTTAATGTATGCTTCGCAGGCAGGTGAACTTTGCCCGGGACGGGGCGCCGGGGAGTCTGCGGTATGGCCGTCCGGCCATTT
>CAOKJI010000346.1 GCA_948468495.1 uncultured Dorea sp.
ATCAAACTGCAGGGATATCTGTTTATAAATGACAAGCACATCATGCATTTTGGAATCAAAATCCGGATCCCGCCTCTCGCAGTAATAAGTAACCTTGAAAGGGCGTATTTTGGCATTGGCCATGATCTTGCGCAAAGTAGTCTCTGTTACAGTTGCCATACGCGGATGCCCTTCTTCTTCCGCAATGGAATTAATGAACCGCGTAAAACTGGCCGGATACCATAATTCTGCAGAATAACCAAATTCTTTTGGCTTTTGGCAGGCTTTATTTATGACCCAAGTAATATCAGAATCAGTGATTTCAGCTTTGCGTCCACGGCCCTCGTGGTCACGCAGTGCACATTCGAGGCCTCCGTCAATATATTTGTCAATGCATAGCCTTACACTTTGGCGGCAGATGTCCAACTTTCTTACAATATATGCGTTTGAATACCCTTCGTTTTTCAACAGCAGGATTTTTGCTCTTATATAGACCCTTGCTTCAATGGTGCTTTGATTGAGAAGGCCTTTCAATGTTTTTTCCTCTGTTTCTGTAAGGGTTATTATTTTAGTTGTCCGTGGCATAATGTTATCTTCCTATTCTCCTGTATTATATATATTATACCACCGTTTTGAATGTACGTCTAATTAAATTGGATTATACTAGAGCCAGAAACCTGTTTTTAGATTCCTGGCTCTATGACTCTGCCTATGCGCTTCTATCAGCTTTCAAATCGCTATTCATATACTTTACCTGTTTAACTTTTTCTTGTTGGGACATTTCAAGTTCATCAAGGATATTTGTTACTTCTGCTGAAGTCACCTGCTTTTTGGATACGTAGACAGAGCCCTGTAACCGGGAAAAACCGTTTTTCAGCATATGACGCTTAATTACTTCATAAGCGTTATTCCAACTTTCGCTTGGATAATATGTCTCTAAAGCTTTTGTGTCGAGGTCAAAAGCTATTTGTTTTCTCGTCTCTGCCATATCAATACACTGGTGATGCCAGAACCTTGAGAATGTCACAGTTTTCACTAGGGTCATCCTCATCAATCCAGCGCCATGAAGCGATTTGATTGAGAACATCATGCTCTCGTTTTAATTCTAACATCCCTACTTCAAGACAGCCAAACTTATCCTCACCACCGCTAAACACAAGTTCATAAGGATTATTACTGGAATTCTCAACACTGCCGGCACGGTTAGAAAAGGCTTTTTCTGCAATTTTTCGTAATCTTACTAAAGATTCACTAGGTACTGTCTTTTTTATTTCGATAATTGAACTATACATATGGCACTCTCCTTCGAAATGTTTGCCGTTGCTCTTTCAATTTAGTATATAAAATTTTGTACCGGAATTCAAGCCGAATTTACGGTTTGACCATCTGCCATTTAACCCTGACGATACTCTACATTGCATAATCACTACGAAAGAGACGTACATTGTCACTACATTTTCTTCCTGACAGGAATCCATATCTCTGTATAGTAATTCTCGTCACTTGTTCCCTTCGGATACTTGTCCGGCGCGTCATACATCTCAACACAGTATCCCGCAGCAAATTCATAATCCTGCAGTGCCGGAAGCCACTCGGAAAATATCTTGACATTTACATCCTGCATGGACTCCGGGAGTGAGCCCTTACATGGAAAGACCGCCCATGTGAACGCAGGAATGGTCCTCACAGTATACCCTTTGGGGATCTCTGCCGCCGGATGATAAACATCCGCAATCAGATATTCGAACTGCTCGTTCCCCATCTGCGGGTCGATATTGATACCGAACATCCCCCGTACATGTTCACATCTCCCCGCGGTATAATGCTCCTGCCAAAACATTGAAACCGCCTGCTGTGCATTCTCATAACTGAACTCCTTTGATACGCCCAATACCGTAAAAGCCTCTTTTTTCGTAATTCTGTAATCCATAACATAACCACCTTTCAATGCAATTGTGAGTTTCAGCGGTGCGAAGGTCTTAAGCATCGTATAATTCCTGCGCACTGCCAGAGGCGTTGACCCATGAAACCGCGAGAAAGACCTGGTAAAGCTGTCCGGAGAATCATATCCATACTTCATGGCAAGCTCCATGACCGTAACATCACTGGTAATCAATTCCTCTCCCGCAAGCGCCATTCTGCGCTTTCTTATATATTCCATAACGGAATATCCGCACAGCATACTAAACCCCTTGTGAAAATAAAAAGGAGACATATTGACACTGTCCGCCACATCATACAGAGTAATGTCTTCTGTGATATGCCTTTCAATAAATCTAACTGCTTCACTGATTGCTTCTGCCCATTCCATAATGACCAACCTCCTTGCTTCCAAATATACACCTGTTCCTCTCATCTGTCCCGTCATTGTTTGTTTTCTTTTGTCGTTTTTCTTTTGTCTGGAATTTTCTTGAATTTTATGTCGAAAATTGTTATGATATAGGAAATGTGGTATACGCATTAGAATATTAACACAAAAAGGAGGGAGTATTTGTGTCTAATGAATTGAATATTACCAGTGGAGAAGCCGCAGGAAATATCGCAGAGACGTCTACAGGGGAGAATACAGGGGTTATAAGCGATAACAAGATTGTTCCGATTGCGAATAAAACAAACGCTGTTGAACCTGCCGCTGATCCTATACCATCGGCCGCCGATGCCGGGGCTTCTGTTCCCGCTCAGGCAGCACCGCCGGTGATACAGGCTCCGGTACCGGATGTTCAGACATCGGCAGTTCCGGCCCAGCCCATCACCGGGAGTACAGCCACAACCATTCCGGAGCAAGCCGCATCAGAGAACCAGGCAGCGCCTCAGACGGCAACAGAGACCCAGACATCTGCGGCTTCATCCCAAACCACTGCTGAATCTTTGGCACAGAGCAAAGCACAGGAGTCTGAAGCTGCCCCAAAACGTATTTCCAGTACTTCTTCGTACAGAGAAGACCGGGAAGATTCTTTTGATTTCGACGAGGACGACAGACCTAAGAAGCGTTTCTTCCGTTCCCGTCACGAGGAAGAATCTAGAGATAAGCTGATCCTTTCCCGCATCAATGACGATGACCTCTTAGAGTATCTTGCCCTTGAACAGCGCAGGCTTGAATTCCTGCAACAGGCCAAGGAAACCCGTGAGAAACGGCTTCTCATGGCATTCCAGCTTCTAATCTCACTGGCAGCCATCGTTGCGGTTACCTATCTGTTGAAAGATAATCCGACGATACTCATAAGTATCCTTTATATTGTGGGAATCATCGCTGCTCTAATCATATGGAAGAATCCTCATGATAAGGGAAAATGGAGACATTGATGATAGAATATTGGAATATAACTATGCACGCCCGGATTGTTATTAATCTGGACGTGCATTTTCAATTCAGTATATTATCGCAGAGATATTTATTTTGCTTGCGCCATTGAGAATAATGTGTCTTGTAAAAGTTTAGAGAAATTGATATTATTTTTTTCAGCAAAAGTATTCAGCC
>CAOKJI010000347.1 GCA_948468495.1 uncultured Dorea sp.
CCATCATCTGACCGGAAAATGCATTTCCGCACACAACGAGCGGGAACGGGCCAGGAAATCACCCTACGAGTTTCGGTATTTTGTCTTAAATGACGTAAGAAACAGACTGTATGAACGGATTGATAACCGGGTGGACCAGATGATGAAAGAGGGGCTTTTGCAGGAAGTGGAAGCTCTGAAAATGCGGGGATGCACCAGGGACATGGTGTCCATGCAGGGACTTGGCTATAAGGAGCTTTTTGCTTATCTGGAGGGGGAGATTACGCTTGAGAGAGCGGTATACCAGATTAAGCGGGATACCAGACACTTTGCCAAGCGGCAGATTACCTGGTTTAAGAGGGAAAAACAAGTCCTGTGGATTGAGAAAAATCAACTGAATTATGATGAGGAAGCTATCGTAAATGCAATGAAAGCACAGATTTCATTTGCCTGAGGATATCAAAGCGTGAAAGGCATGTTTGCTAATGAAGAATAAGGGGAGAAGTATATGTTGAGAAAATTATTTGGCTCCAGATTTATTAAGAAATTAAATCCGCTGCTGGAACTCTATTCCTACAGCAAGGATACGGAGAAGACTTACCAGGAACTTATGAAACTTGGGTCTCTAGCAAAGACGAAAGGCGAGCGGGCGTTGTTCGATTTGAACCGGGCGGCGCTTCTCTATGATATGGGAAAGCTTCGGGAGGCTGCGGATGTGGTAAGGGAAATTCCGGCTTTGAATCCGGAAATGGTATCGAGAACAGAAGAATTAAAAACCAAAATCAGGGTTGCAATGAATGAAGGAGAATATAGATAATATGCCAGAACTAGCAGAAATGTATCGGCAGATGGGAATCCGCCCATCTGTGTTAAATGTTGGAAAAAGGACGGAGGAACGGCTGCGAGAACGGTTTCAGAACATTGACAGGACTGCCGAACTGAACCAGTTGAAGGTAATCGCCGCCATGCAGAAAAACCGGGTAAGCGAGGCCTGTTTCCACTATGCAAGCGGTTACGGTTATGATGATTTGGGACGCGATACCTTAGAGAAGGTATATGCGGATGTATTTCACACAGAAGCGGCGCTGGTGCGTCCGCAGATTACCTGCGGAACCCACGCCTTATCCCTGGCGTTATCGGCAAATCTGCGTCCGGGAGACGAACTGGTATCCATTGCCGGCAAGCCTTACGATACCCTTGAGGAAGTAATCGGAATCCGTCCTTCCAAGGGGTCTCTTGCGGAATACGGTATTACCTATTCCCAGGTAGATTTGCTGGAGGACGGCAGGTTTGACTTTGAAAATATCCGGCATGCTATTACAGAGCGGACCAGGTTAGTCACCATTCAGCGCTCCAAGGGGTATCAGACCAGGCCCAGTTTTTCGGTAGCCCAGATTGGGGAGGCAATTGCATTTGTAAAGAAAATCAAACCGGAAGTCATCTGTATGGTGGATAACTGTTATGGAGAATTTGTTGAGATTACAGAGCCCAGCGATGTGGGCGCTGATTTGGTAGTGGGCTCTCTGATTAAGAATCCCGGAGGCGGACTGGCTCCAATCGGGGGCTATATCGCCGGAAAGGAAGAACTAATTGAAAATTGCGGTTACCGGCTGACTTCGCCGGGACTTGGCAGGGAAGTGGGAGCTTCTCTCGGCGTGATGCAGTCCTTTTATCAGGGGCTTTTTCTGGCGCCAGTGGTAACGGCAAGCGCGCTGAAAGGCGCAATATTTGCCGCAAATATCTATGAAGAATTGGGATATTCGGTAGTGCCTGACAGCTCGGAAAGCCGTCATGATATTATTCAGGCGGTGGAATTTGGCAAGCCGGAAGCTGTGATTGCATTCTGCCGGGGGATTCAGGCGGCGGCGCCGGTGGATTCCTATGTAACGCCCGAACCTTGGGCAATGCCCGGTTATGACAGCGACGTAATTATGGCGGCCGGGGCTTTTGTACAGGGTTCTTCCATTGAGTTGAGTGCGGACGGTCCGATGAAACCGCCCTTTGCGGTATATTTCCAGGGAGGACTGACCTGGCCTCATGCCAAGCTGGGGATTATCATGTCCTTAGAATATCTGGTGCGGGCAGGAATCGTGGAGGTGTAGTTCAGGCTTGGTTAGGAGGACGTGGATAGGATGACGAGAATTGCTATAATCGGCGGCGGGGCTTCGGGGCTGGCGGCGGGAATTACGGCGGTGAGGAACGGGGCTTCGGTGGCTGTGTTTGAGCAGAATGACAGTCTGGGGAAGAAGATTCTTTCTACCGGGAACGGACGCTGTAATCTGACGAATCTGAATATGGGCGCTGAGAATTACCGGGGGGATGATTCCGAATTTATCCGGGAATTTCTGGATGGCTTCGGGGTGTCTGAGGCCATGGACTTCTTTGCTTCTGTCGGGATTTTCACCAAATGCCGGGGGGATTATGTGTATCCCCTAAGCGATCAGGCTTCGACGGTGCGGGATGCGCTTGTCATGGAACTTCACAGGCTCGGGGCAGATGTCAGGAAGAATTATCATGTGGAGGAAATCCGCAAGGGGAAAAAGGGATTTCTTATTTTTTGCGCGGGAGAACCATCGCTGTACCGGGCGGATAAAGTAATTCTTGCAGCCGGAAGCAAGGCTTCGCGGATTGCGGGCAGCGACGGGAGCGGATATGCGCTGGCGGAAGGCCTGGGACATCATCTGTCTCTGGTTGTACCGGCGCTGGTACAGTTGATTTCTGATAAAAAGTGTTTGAAAGGGCTTGCCGGTATCCGGATTACGGCCCAGGTTTCGCTATATGTGGACGGACAGATAACGGCTAAGGATACAGGAGAGCTGCAGCTTACGGATTACGGAATCTCAGGAATCCCGGTTTTTCAGGTTAGCAGGTATGCCGCTAAGGCGCTGAACCGGAAACAGCGGGTTATGGCAGAAATTGATTTTGCTCCTTTCTTGACAACAGAGGATTTGATGGAGGAGCTTTTGCGCAGGCAGCGTCTTTGGAAACGGTGTACCGCTTTAGAACTTCTGAATACCGTATTTCCCTCGAAACTGATTCCGGTTCTTCTGTCGGAAGCAGGGATTGAGCGGCAGATATGGGCGGAAAAGCTTTCTGGGAAACAGCTGGGGAAGCTGGCGGCCGTCTGCAAGCGTTTTCTTGTTCCGGTGTCAGATACGAAGCCCTTTTCTGACGCGCAGGTCTGCGCAGGCGGAGTGAGGACGGACGAGGTTTGTCCCTGTACGATGGAATCGAAGCTGGTAAAGGGGTTGTATCTTACCGGAGAGCTTCTGGATGTGGACGGAATCTGCGGCGGGTATAATCTGCATTTTGCATGGGGCTCAGGAATCAGGGCGGGAAGACACGCGGCCGTTAAAAACGCCTTATAATGTTTTGTGCATGAAGTTCTCAGCTTACGGCGTCCCTGAGATAAAATCCAGACGCGCAGAAAGCCAGATAAGGAGAGTATATGATAAGAATCAG
>CAOKJI010000348.1 GCA_948468495.1 uncultured Dorea sp.
TTCGTTCTTCCCCTGCCCTGACCGTATTCTTTCTTTCCTATATAGACAGCGGTCACAAAGGTCTTGTTATGGTCGGGTCCTTCCTCCGCAAGCAGACGATAGGAAATCGTTTCCGTAAAATCCGCCTGTACCATCTCCTGTAAGATAGTCTTGCTATCAAAAAAGAGCTTCTTATTCTCCATATCATTCAGTATAAACTTATGAACAAACTCTTTCGCATTAGCAAAACCACCGTCAATATAGATCGCCCCAATCAGGGCTTCCAGTGCATCCGAGGTAATAGATTCCCTCTTTCTTCCCCCTGTGGCCTCTTCGCCCTTTCCAAGCAGAAGATAATCTCCAAGTCCCATCTGCCTCGCACAGAACGCGAGACTGGGCTCGCACACCATACTGGCGCGAATCTTCGTCAAATCTCCCTCTGCAAGTTTCTCATGTTCATAAAAAAGAAATTCGCTGGAAACAATCTCCAGCACCGCGTCTCCTAAGAACTCCAGTCTCTCATTACACTCATGTTTCGGCAAATGCTTCTCATTCACATAAGAACTATGCGCCATTGCCCGGCGAAGAAGCCCCGCGTCAGAGAACTGGTATCCGATTCGCTCCTCCAGTAACTTCAAATCTCGACTCATACTTATTTACTCCATCTTAATAAACACAGAAAAAGCCCGGTTACGGGCTTTTCCCCAGATATGCTGTACAACCGATACTTTTCACGTCCCAAGGGCCGCTCATAGTAACATACAACCGTACACCTCTGCGCATACACTGCAGCGATATCGCAGTCCATTAATTTACAGCATTCTTAATCTGTTCTACAGCATCGCCTACTGTAACAATCTTCTCTGCTTCCTCATTGTCAATCTCAATATCAAACGCATCCTCTATTCCCATAATAATCTGGAAAATATCCAGAGAGTCTGCTCCTAAATCATTCTCAAAAGTCGTGTCCTCTGTAATCTCATCTTCATCAATATTCATTACATCTTTGATAATCTCACGCAATTTTTCAAATTCCATATCACTTTCTCCTTTTCAAAATTAGTCTATTCATCGGAACTCTGCTCCGTTTGAATACATGCCATAATCTTCTCATTAATCTTCTGCTCTTTGAATGTAATGCACTGAATAATTGAATTGGAAATCTCTTTCGCTTTCGCGCTTCCATGTGTCTTCACCACCAGACCTCTCAGTCCCAAAAGCGGCGCTCCTCCATACTCTGTAGCATCAAATTGTTTTACGGTCTCTTTCAAAGCAGGCTTTACAAGAAGCGCTCCCAGCTTGCTCTTAAGAGTTGACATCATCCCCTCCTTAATCTTCCCAATCAGTACGGCTCCCAGGCCTTCGTAAAGCTTCAGAATAATATTGCCCGCAAAAGCTTCCGATACGATGACGTCCGCCTTGCCATAAGGGATATCTCTCGCCTCAATGCTCCCGATAAAATGAATATCCGAAACCTCTTTCAGCAGTGGAAATGTCTCCTTCACAAGCGCATTGCCTTTCTCTTCTTCCGCACCGATATTCACAATTGCAACCTTCGGCTTGTTAATGCCTATTACATGTTCCATATAAATAGAACCCATCCTGGCAAACTGAACCAGATGGGACGGCCTCGCATCCACGTTGGCCCCGCAGTCAATTAACAGCGATACTCCCTGAGCCGTTGGAATCAGCGGCGCAAGGGGCGGTCTCTCAACTCCCTTGATTCGCCCTACCAGCGTCTGTCCGCCTACCAGTATCGCGCCGGAACTTCCCGCCGAAACAAAAGCGTCCGCTTCCCCACTCTTGACCAGCTTCATGCCTACTACGATAGACGAATCCTTCTTACGTCTGATAGCGTTCACCGGCGGTTCCGCAGTTTCAATCACCTCGGAAGCGTTCACAATCTGAATACGTTCCTTATCATAAGTATACTTCCCAAGTTCACTGTTAATACTCTCTTCTCTTCCAACAAGGATTACCTTCACACGCTGTTCCCTGTTAATCGCATCTACCGCACCCTTCACCATCTCTGCGGGAGCATAATCTCCTCCCATGGCGTCAAGTACCACTCGTGTAATCTCTGACATTCTGCTTCCTCCCATATCTTATGGATAATTCTACTAGACATCGCATGAAAAATCAATGCTTTTCCTAAAAAAGAAACATCACACCGTAACAGCTCAGTTACTGTTCACACAGTACTTTGCATTCACTGCAAAGTACGTAAGAAAATGATTCAGGTGTGAGCAAATCCCATTCGCGAAGCGAATTTTAAATGGATTTGCGAAGGTTACTGTGAACGGAGTGAACAGTAACACAGCTCAGCCATCGCCCGCTCCGGCCTGTAAACTGTGGCATAGGATGCAAGGCGAGACAACATTTCATTACATCATATACACATTCTGTGACGGCGAGGTTGCTCTTTTGCAATAAAACTGATATGATAAAACACGCAAAAGAAAGCAGGTGAAACAATGATTAAATTCGCAATCTGCGATGACGAGCCGGTTATGGTGCAGGAAATTTCAAACCTGCTTTCACTATACATGGATGGACAGACGATTACTTCCTATTCTGTCGCCAGTTTTTCAAATGGCTGCGCCCTTTTAGAGAGCGGCTGCAATTTTGATATCATTTTTTTGGATATTCAAATGGACGATTTGGATGGAATATATGTTTTCTTTCCCGCTGGTTATAGGTATTGGAATAGAACTGCTTATGTTGTATGGGCTAAACCGTTTTATTCTGGGTAATCGTCCCTCTGCGTCCTGGGCTGCGGCAGTCCTTGCCGGTTACATCTCTCAGTTTTCCTTTGGGCTTATCAGCCCGGTGGAGGCGGTGATATCTCCCTGTGTGACGACCCCCCTGCTTTTGTACTCAATGGTTATAGCGTCAACTGCGGCTTCTCTGAGCATAAGTGCTGTCTGCTATACAATCGTTGTAAAATCCATATCTCCGGAAGAAATTGGTCGCATGACAAATATGGGCTGCTTACTACTGCCTGTGTTGTTCTTCTTTACCGCAGAATTATATATCAGGCAGCCATATACACAGATTTATTATGATGCGTTGTCTCCTGCCCTTCTATTTGAAAATACTACGCTGCTGTTTTTGCAAACCCTGGGGCTGGGAGCTTTACTCTGCACCCTGTATGCTTACCGTCACCTATGCCGCAGTATACAGACCAGAACAGAAATGCAGTCTTTGTCTCAGGCAGTCCAGGCACAGAAAATATATATTGCCGAGGCACAGACGCGCTATGAGCAGACAAAAGCATTCCGCCACGATATTAAAAATCATCTTTCTGTATTGAGCGCCCTGCTTAACAATAACAAACCGGAAGAGAGCAAGGCCTATCTGCAAAAACTGGAAGCAGTCTCAACCACATTGTCATTTCCTTATCAGACAGGTAATCCAGTGGTGGATATTTTGCTGGGAGAGAAGTTA
>CAOKJI010000349.1 GCA_948468495.1 uncultured Dorea sp.
GGAGATGGGGAATTTATGAGTATTTTGATTCAAAACGGTCATGTGCTGGACCCGGCAACCGGAAGAGACGGCGTCTGTGATGTGCTGATAGAGGATGAGAGGATTGTGAAGGTTGATGAGCATATCAGCGCAGAAGCAGATAAGATTATTGAAGCAGAAGGCTGTTATGTGATGCCTGGGTTTATTGATTTGCATGTACATTTCCGGGACCCGGGACTGGAATATAAAGAAACGCTGACCACAGGCGGAAGAGCGGCGGTTCGGGGCGGCGTAACCTCTGTATGCGCGATGCCGAATACGAAGCCTGTGACAGATACGGGGGTAAAGGTTGCAGAGGTACAGGAACGCGCAAAGAAGGAATCTCTGACGAATGTGTATCAGCTTGGCTCAGTCACCGTAGGTCAGATGGGCGAAGAGTTGTCTGATATCCGGGGAATGGCGAAGCGGGGATGCATAGGAATCAGCGAAGACGGGAAATCTGTCATGAATGCATCTCTGTACCGGAAGGGTATGAAGCTTGCGAAAGAAGAAGGCATGGTCGTATTCGCTCACTGTGAAGATATCACGATGGTAGAAGGCGGCGTTATGAATGCAGATGAAAAGGCAGAGCATCTGGGGCTTAAAGGAATTACAAATTCAGTGGAAGATGTAATTGTGGCAAGGGATATCCTTCTTGCAAAGGAGACAGGGGTAAAACTTCATCTGTGTCACTGCTCGACAGAAGATAGTGTGAAGATGATACGGGAGGCCAAAGCGGCAGGTCTTCCGGTAACCGGAGAGGTATGCCCCCATCATTTTACACTGACTACAGATGATATTGCATCGGATGATGGGAATTATAAGATGAATCCGCCGATTCGGGGCCGCGCAGATGTTGACGCATTGATTCAGGGGCTTAAGGACGGAACGATGGATGTGATTTCCACAGATCATGCGCCCCATGCGGCAGCAGAGAAGAATTTGAGCATGAAACTGGCGGCATTTGGAATCGTAGGGCTTGAGACTTCGGCGTCGCTGGCGTATACTGAACTTGTAGACAAAGGGATTCTGACGCCTATGCAGATGGCGGAGAAGATGAGCTTCAATCCGGCAAAGATTCTGGGGCTTGGTGAGAAGGGCTCTGTATCGGAAGGAAAGATTGCGGATATCGTTATATTTGATCCGAAAAGGGAGTACAGGATAGACAAAGAGACGTTCTTCTCGAAGGGGAAGAATACCCCTTTCCATGGCCGGAAAGTAAAGGGAGACGTGGTATGTACTCTGGTAGGCGGAAGAGTTGTGTATGAAGGAGGGAAAGTCGTTGATTCATAAATTAATCGCAAATATAAAGAAGACGAATGCCCCGGTTGTAGTAGGACTGGACCCAATGTTAAACTATGTGCCGGAACAGGTGGTAAGAAGGGCGTTTGACGAATTTGGAGAGACCCTTGAGGGCGCGGCAGAGGCAGTCTGGCAGTTTAACAAAGAGATTGTCGATAAGACATATGATTTGATTCCGGCGGTAAAGCCTCAGATTGCCATGTACGAGCAGTTTGGGATTCCGGGACTTACAGCGTATAAGAAGACGGTGGATTACTGTAAAGAAAAGGGACTGGTGGTAATCGGAGATATTAAGCGGGGAGACATCGGTTCTACGTCGGCGGCCTATGCGGCGGGGCATCTGGGACAAGTCCGGATAGGAAGCAGGAAGTTCCGTCCGTTTGATGAGGATTTTGTTACAGTGAATCCTTATATGGGTTCTGACTGTGTGAATCCGTTTATTGACGTGTGTAAACAGGAGAATAGAGGGTTATTTATTCTGGTTAAGACGTCCAACCCATCCAGCGGAGAATTTCAGGATCGGCTGATTGACGGGAAGCCGCTGTATGAATTGGTGGGAGAGAAAGTCGCGCAGTGGAGCGAGACCTGTATGGGCGATGAATACAGTTATATCGGAGCTGTTGTGGGGGCCACCTATCCGGAGCAGGGTAAGCTTCTCCGTAAGATTATGCCGAAAGTATATATTCTGGTTCCGGGATATGGGGCGCAGGGCGGAAAAGGCAAGGATTTGGCTCATTTCTTTAATGAGGACGGACTTGGCGCGATTGTTAATTCGTCCCGGGGAATTATTGCCGCATATAAGCAGGAACAATATGCAAAATACGGCGCGGAGCATTTTGGGGACGCCTCCCGGGCGGCGGTAGAGGATATGATTGCAGATATAAGAGGAGCGTTATGATAAAAGAAAAAGAACAGGCCGTCGTGTTATCTCAGGAGCGGCTGGCAGAGGGAATTTACAGTATCTGGATTCGGACTCAGGCAGCTGAAAGCGCAGTTCCGGGTCAGTTTATGTCTGTGTATACCAAGGATCGAAGCAGGCTGCTGCCAAGACCCATTAGTATCTGTGAGATAGATAAAGAGAGGCATGCGCTTCGTATGGTATATCGTGTGACAGGGGAGCATACAGGAACAAAACAGTTTTCTCTGTTACAGGCGGGAGACCAGATACCGGTAATCGGGCCTCTGGGTAATGGATTTCCATTGGAGCGGGGCAGAGGGAGAAGGGTATTTCTGATTGGCGGAGGGATTGGGGTTCCTCCGATTCTGGAGCTGGCGAAGCAGCTGGAATGTGAAAACAAACAGATTATTGTAGGATATCGGGACGGACAGACATTCTTAAGGGAATCTTTCGAGGAGAATGGACGCCTCTATATCGCTACAGAAGATGGGAGCGTGGGATGCAGGGGAAATGTTATGGATGCAGTCAGAGAAAATGGACTGGAAGCGGATTTAATCTATGCCTGCGGTCCTGCGCCTATGCTCAGAGCCTTGAAAGCTTATGCCGAAGAAAGGCAGATAGAATGTTACATTTCGTTGGAAGAACGGATGGCATGCGGAATCGGAGCCTGTCTTGGCTGCGTATGCAAAAGCAGTAAGACGGACGCCCACAGCAATGTGAAGAATAAGCGTATCTGCAAAGACGGGCCGGTATTTTTGTCTACGGAGGTGGAAATCTAATGAATATGTCGGTGAATATAGCCGGAGTAGAGTGGAAGAATCCAGTGACTACCGCATCGGGGACCTTTGGCTCAGGCGTGGAATTTTCCGAGTATGTAGATTTGAACCGGTTAGGCGCGGTGACTACAAAGGGTGTAGCGAATGTTCCATGGCCGGGGAATCCTACGCCGAGAGTGACCGAGGTATACGGCGGGATGATGAATGCCATCGGACTTCAGAATCCGGGAATCGAGCTGTTCTGCAAAAGAGATATTCCTTTTTTAAAACAATATGATACCAGGATTATTGTGAATGTATGCGGAAAATCTGAGGAAGATTACTGTGAAGTGGCGGAGCGCCTTGCAGATGAGCCTGTGGATATGTTGGAAATTAACATTTCCTGTCCCAACGTGAAAGAGGGAGGGATTGCATTTGGGCAGAATCCGA
>CAOKJI010000350.1 GCA_948468495.1 uncultured Dorea sp.
TTCATGAGTGGGGCAATAACCAGTATGGAATACGAAATGCTTCTCCGGCACCTGCTCCGCTACAAAATGTGCCAGATTCTTGTCGGGAATAAAGAAAATATTCTGATTCGGCAAAGCCTTAACAATCTCCACTGCATTCGCTGAAGTCACACACACATCTGAATGCATCTTTAACTCCGATGTAGAATTAATATAGCAGACCACAGCCAAATCCTCATACTTTTCCCGCATTTCGGCAATTGTCTCTGCATCCGCCATATGCGCCATCGGACAGTCCGCCGTTAAATCCGGCATCAGAACCCGCTTATCCGGGCTCAGAATCTTCGCGCTCTCCCCCATAAAAGAAACGCCGCAGAATACAATCGTCTTCTGCTTAAGTCCGGCCGCCACCTTGCTGAGATAGAAAGAATCCCCTATGTAATCCGCCACCTGCTGTACCTCCGGCCTCACATAATAATGAGCCAGAATCACCGCATCTTTTTCCGACTTTAATTGTTCAATTTCCTCTGTCAATGTCATGTTATTCACCTTTCCCAGTTGATTTATCCTTATATTACGGCAGAAAATGACAATATATCTGCCCTCAGCCGCAAAATGATTCACTGACAACTAATATAACACATGACATTCCATGTGACAAGACAGTTATGCATACTTTTTTGCAAAGCAGCGCTTACGTTGTTACTATTCACGGCCCAGGGGCCGCTCATAGCAACAATTCGGGGCGATATTTAAAATTTGCTTCGCAAAATCGCCCCTCACTCCTGAATCATGTTCTCACGAAACGCGCAGCCAGTGCGCGTTCCTGACCCATGAAAAGTAACCTTACGTTTCTGTTCATGACCCGGAATCGGAGCTAGATATCCAACTTATCCGGAACGCTTACCAGCTGATTCAGCGCCTCCCGTATCTCTTCCATCCCATCCTCGCTGAAGTCATATAATGAAACCGTCTTCTCCTTCTTCGACACATCATAACACTCCGGCCCTTCCCATACAGACAGGCGAAACTTCGCTTCTTCCCCTTCTTCCCCTATATATTTCTCAATCCGGTAATTATACTTTCCCTTACTTCCATGAAATTTAGCCTTTTGATAAAAGGCTAAGGGAAACAGCATCTGCCTTGTAATCAATCTCTTTCTCCTCCTTAATAAAGAATGTGCCAAAGCACATTCTCGCGCCTGCGGCACACTTCTTCTTCGCGCCAGTGTGCATCCTCTCAGCGGATTATTATCATATAGTGAATGAAGTTTCCTAATATGATAAAAACACCGCAAATCCGTACGAATCTGCGATGTCTCTTCTAAACCAAGCTGGAAATCGGACTTGAACCGACGACCCCTTCATTACGAGTGAAGTGCTCTACCGACTGAGCTATTCCAGCACTGACGGACCATTTTCCGGCCACAAATACTATTATAACTATTTTACAAAATTTTGCAAGTATTTTTTACAACTTACTTCATTTGAACTTCAATCTGATGATAGGGAATCACGATTCCCTCTTCATCAAACGTAAGCTTGATATCTTCCAGCATCTGCCATTTAACCGGCCAGTACTCTCCTGTCTTCACCCAGCCCCGCATACCGATTTCCACACCGTCGGCTCCAAGTTCCGACACGAAGATAATCCGTTCCTTCTCCTTCATGATTCTGGATTCTTGCTCCATCAATCCCCAGAGAATTTCCTTGGCCTTTCTCAAGTCAGATTCATAGGAGATGCAGACCTTCACCTCTAAACGCCTTTCTTCCATCTGCGTTACATTGGTAAGGCTGTTATTGGTCAGCATCCCATTTGGAATAACCACCGAACGGTTATCCATGGTCAGAAGCTTCGTGTAAAACATCTGGATTTCCTGTACCGTTCCCTCATTTCCATGATTATCTTCGATTATATAGTCGCCAATCACAAATGGCTTCAGAAGCAGAATCAGAACCCCTCCTGCAAAGTTTGAGAGACTCCCCTGCAGCGCCAGGCCGATTGCTACGCCTGCCGACGCAATAATTGCCGCTACAGAAGTCGTATCCACACCGAATTTCGTCGCGATGGAGAATAGAAGGATTGCATTCAGCCCAAATTTCAGCAGGGAATCTACAAACTGCTCCACACCCTTATCAGCCGTAGAGCGTTCCAGCATCGTTCTGGAGAGTTTCCGAATCCAGTTAATCACCAGCCTTCCGATGAAGAAGAAGATAATTGCCAGAATAACCTGAAATCCGAATGCAATGATAGACGGAATATGATCCTGTACATACTGAACCAGAGTGCTTACTTCCTCCGTTGCCTCCTGGGCAGTCTCCTGAGTTGTCTCAATAACCTCTTCCATAACATTTACCTCTTCCATAGCTTACTCACTCAATGCAAGAAACGCGCTTAAATTTCCTCTGTCAGTTCCCATAACTCTGTGAGAAAACATCACTTCCGGATTACAGCAGGTACATACATTGGTAATCGCTATATTCCTCTTCTGAATCCCCGCCTCTAACAGATTGAGCTCATTCGCCTTCCACAGATTCAACTGATACTTTCCATTTTCTTTCCTGTAATATAAGGATTCCCAATCCTCCTCCTTATAATTCTCCTGAAATTGCCGAATTACATCTATATCAACCTCATAGCAGTCCTGACAAATCGAAGGACCCACCGCGGCAATCATATCCGCCGGATTGCTCCCAAATGCCTCCTGCATCCTTTTTACCGTAACGTTCGCCATCTTGCGCACCGTTCCCCGCCACCCTGAATGGCTGAGTCCAATCGCCTTTCTGACTGGATCTACAAAATACAAAGGCACACAGTCTGCATAAAATGTTACCAGACATAGTCCCGGCACGTTCGTAATCATCCCATCCGTCTCCGGAAGTGATTTTCCTAAATTTGCCTCTGTCACCGCCGCTACGTTTGTGGTATGTGTCTGACTGGAATATACCATCTTCCTTTCATCCACGCCGATTGCCGAAGCAATCCGTCTCCTGTTCTCCGCTACGGCCTGCGGATTATCTCCCCTGGTAACGCTTAAATTCATCGACGCCCATACTCCCTGGCTCACGCCGCCCAGCCTGGTCGAAAATCCATGCCGAACAAGTCCTGTTTTCTCAAGTATAGGAAAAGAGAGGTAAGGCACCCCGTTCCTCTCCCTAATCTCAAATATATGCTCACGATTCTTGTAGTTAATCTTCATATACACTACTCCCTGTAATCAAATGCATTCCTGTACAAACAAATGGAAGAAAACGGAACTTCCGTATTTTCTCCGCCTCCAAGAATCCCTATCACATCAAAACGGCATTGTACCTCGGAAATCCCATGGACTGTCAGATAATACAAAGCGCATCGGGATATTACACGCTGCTTTCTGTAGTCTACCGCTTCCTCCGGCAGCCCGCTGGATAAATCACTTCGGAATTTAACCTCGCA
>CAOKJI010000351.1 GCA_948468495.1 uncultured Dorea sp.
TCACATATTCCCTGTTGTCCGCAACCAGAACCGGATTTTCAAAATACTGCGCGATCTTGGCGCATCTCTTGGGATCTCCCGGCATGATCACATAGCGCCCCACTTCACCGCTTGCTGTCTGTATATGATACTGCCTGCTTGCATCTTCCGAATAATTCTTCATCTATACTCCTTTCTTTGAGCCAAAACAGGCACAGGGAGCAACTCTCCTGTGCCTGTTTGATCAGGAACTGTAGTCCGTCTATCAGCTCCAAAATTATCTGTTAATATTTTCCGTAGCCATCTCCTAGGGAAATTACCTGCTCATTGTCAGCGCTGCTGGAGGAGGAACCTCTATAAGAAGAGGATGAGGAAGAAGAGGAACCTGTGCTTCCGCCCTCTAAACGGTAAATGGACAGCATATCCCTCATTCTGGATGCCTGGTTAGACAGCTCTTCACTGGCAGCCGCACACTCCTGGCTGGTAGCAGAGTTTGTCTGCACCACCTGAGATACCTGAGAAATTGCCTGCTCAATCTGAGCCACTGCCGTTGCCTGGTAGTTGGATGATTCTGCGATACCGTTGATAATCACTTCACTCTCCTGTACCACCTTGGTAATCTCTTCCATAGCCTTGGCGGTATCATCCACAATCTTGGAACCGGAATTTACCTGGTTAATGGAATCCTCAATGAGCTCTGCGGTCTCCTTAGCCGCTTCCGCACTCTTAGCAGCAAGGCTTCTTACCTCTTCTGCAACAACTGCAAAGCCCTTGCCTGCCTCACCGGCTCTTGCCGCCTCAACTGCTGCATTTAATGCAAGGATATTGGTCTGGAATGCAATATCATCAATCGTCTTAATAATGTTGGAAATACTGGAAGATGCCTTGTTGATTCCCTGCATGGCAACTGTCATCTGCTTCATCTGAGCATTCCCGTTCTTCACGTCATCAATTGCCTTTCCTACCAACTGAGCCGCATCATTAGCCTGCTCCGCATTCTGCTTGGTCTTCTCTGCGATCTCGTCAATGGATGCGGTGATCTGCTCAATGGCGCTTGCCTGCTGGGTAGAGCCCTGTGCCAGTGCCTGGCTGGCGCTTGCCACCTGTGAGGAGCTGATGGTTACCTGGGAGCCGGCATCACTGATGTTGGAAAGTGCATGCAGATTATCCTCAACCAGTTTCTTTAAGGAATTACCCAGCATATCCTCGGGAGAACTGGGTTTCACTACAACCGTAAGATTACCGTTTGAAATCTCTTCTGCAATACTTGCCTGATATTTAATATTGTCAATTACCTTGGTATATTCATCTACCATTTTGCCGAACTCGTCATTATTGTATTTGACAAGTTCAATACCGTTCACGTGGCCCAGTGCAATCTCCCCGGCCGCATCAGATAACTGAGCTACAGATTTTTCAATTGCCCTGATCAATTTCAGTGCAATCACGAAAGTAATAACCATTGACACAACTGCCATTACAGCAGTAAAAATCTCCGCCTTCTCCACATATCTTGTCTGGGCTACGGGATCGGTATATTTAACTGCCGCCTTTGTTGTCGCGTCGCTCAACAAAATATTAACGACCAAAAGAAAACTGGGGATCAAAAATCCGACTATCATTTTCGTTTTCATTGTTATGTTTTTCATTGTCTTCTACCTCTCATTCTTCATCCATGTCCATATCATTTGCACTTTCAACAATTGACAGATCTTCATCGTTCAGGAGCTTATCGGGATCTAGGAGCAATTTCACCGTATCTCCCACCTTGCCGATGCCATAGACATACTTATTGTGTCCCTTGTCACCGCGTCCGATTGTTGGCGGCGGCAGGATGTTATCGTCGGCAATCTCCACTACCTCTGCGATCTGCTCTACAATCAATCCCACCATCATTGATTTGACATTAATTACAATAATACAGGTTCTGTCATTGTAATCAAGCTCCGGCTGTTTAAACCTCAGCCTTACGTCAATAACAGGAATCACCTTGCCGCGCAGATTAATAAGGCCTTTGATATAATCTTCTGTCTCGGGAATCTTTGTAACCGACTGAAGCTGGATAATCGTATTTACATATCGAATTTCCAATCCAAAATACTCGTTCCCGGATTTGAAGGTCATATACTTTCCTTTTTGTTCATCGCGCCCATTGGAATTTGCCTTCAAGTCACTTGTTTCACCCATATAAATACCTGTTCCTTTCTGTAGAATTATTCTATTAATCCAGCGGCATCCAGAATCAGGGCAATGCTTCCATCACCAAGCTGGGTACAGCCGGAAAGTCCCTTAACCTTCTTAATGTAAGAGGGAATAGGCTTCACTACAATCTCCCGCTCGCCAACCAGTTTGTCAACCATCAGGCACAGCTTCTTTTCCTCTACCTCCAGAATCATCATGATTCCGTTTTCAACGTCTTCCTCATACTTATCAAGACCATACCATCTGCCCAGACGAAGCACCGGATAGGCCTCTCCGCGGATCATAATGTACTCATCCCCATTGGGTTCATGGATCATCATATCTTCCTTCACCCGGATGAACTGTTTAATTACGCCTGTCTCCATAACAAAGGAGGATCCGCCTACCTCCATGACAATACCGTCGATGATTGCAAGTGTTAACGGAATCTTCAAAATCATGGTACTTCCCAGTCCCGGACGGCTCTCAATATCAAGAGTACCTCCAATGGTCTGGATATTCTGGATTACCACGTCCATACCGACGCCTCTTCCCGAATATTCCGTTACCTGCTCATTGGTAGAAAAGCCCGGCAGCGTAATGAATTGGTACACTTCCTTATCGGAATAAGCGGAATCCGGTTTCGTCTCGTCGAGAAGCCCCTGCTTTCTGGCCTTTGCAATGATCTTTTCCCTGTCAAGACCCGTACCGTCGTCCTCAACGCTGATCCAAACCTTGCCGGCTTCCGTCTTAGCGGACAAGATAACCTTTCCTTTTTCAGGCTTGCCGCTCTCTATTCTGGCTTCCTTGGATTCGATTCCATGATCTACGGAGTTTCTCACAATATGCATCAGCGGATCCGAAATATGCTCAATGATATTCTTATCCACCTCTGTCTGCTCTCCTACCATGACAAATTCAATATCCTTGCCCAGCTTCCTTGATACATCAAATACAATACGGTTCATCTTCTGGAAAGTATTGGTCAGCGGCACCATTCGCATGGACATGATTACATCCTGCAAATCTGTGGAAACCTTGGTAAGCTGCGCCGCCTCTTTCTTGAAGTTGTCAAGATTAAGCCCCGGCACATTTAAATCCGGGCTCTGAAGCACCACCGACTCTGAAATTACCAGCTCCCCGATCAGTTCCATAAGCTGATCCATCTTGCTTACGTTTACGCTGATAAAGGATGCCTTATCATTTTTCTTATCCTTTGCAAGAGTCTTGCGCTTGCCGGGTTC
>CAOKJI010000352.1 GCA_948468495.1 uncultured Dorea sp.
AAGATTACGTAAGCAGCGATTTCACTTCCATTAAGAGCGTCTCTGAATTGCCCTGCACCCTGTACTAAGGTTTTACGGGCAAGCCATATCCCTTGTGAACCGTAACATGAGGAAAAGCAGAATTTAAAATGTAGGAGGATTATAACAATGGCAAAGGAAGCATTGGGAATGATTGAAACAAGAGGACTGGTTGGAGCGATTGAGGCGGCGGACGCGATGGTAAAGGCAGCGAATGTACGCCTTGTAGGAAAGGAAAAGATTGGTTCTGGACTGGTAACGGTAATGGTGCGCGGAGACGTAGGAGCAGTGAAGGCCTCTGTAGAAGCGGGCGCGTCCTCTGCAAAGCGCGTGGGCGAAGTGGTATCCGTACATGTAATCGCAAGTCCGCATGACGACGTGGAAGGAATTTTGCCACAGGCTTAAATCATTCGTATTATTCAACCCGGGTTATACGAATATCAGACAAAGGAGAGTAGAAAATGGATATAGAAAAATTAATCGCGGAGATTACCGACGAAATATACAATAAAGTTTCTTCTGACACAAGTTTCATTTCGTCTGGCAGTTCTTCTAACATGGATATGGCAAAATATCTGGATGACACGCTGTTAAAAGCTGACGCAACGCCGGAGCAGATTGTTAATATCTGCAAGGAAGCAAGGGAATACAAGACGGCTTCTGTCTGCGTAAATTCCTGGTATGTTCCGCTGGTTTCTAAGGAGCTTGCAGGTTCCGGTGTTAAGACCTGCTGTGTCTTCGGATTTCCTTTAGGAGCATGCACAACAGGTACGAAAGTTGCCGAGACGATTGACGCAATCAAAAAGGGCGCCGACGAAGTGGATATGGTGATTAACGTAGGCGCTGCAAAGGCCGGAGACTGGCATTATGTGAAACAGGATATTGAGGAAGTAGTCGTTGCGGCAAGAGGCAAAGCGCTGGTAAAGGTGATTATTGAGACATGCCTCCTTACCGATGAGGAGAAGGTTAAGGTATGCACCATTGCCAAACTTGCGGGAGCAGATTTCGTAAAGACTTCTACCGGCTTCTCTACAGGCGGGGCAAAGGTGGAAGATATTCGGCTGATGCGCCAGACCGTAGGACCGGATATGGGCGTAAAGGCATCCGGAGGCGTTCGTGATTATGCGACGGCAAAAGCGATGATTGAGGCAGGGGCAACAAGAATCGGAACCAGTAGCGCAAAAGGAATTATTTCCGGAGCGCCGGAGGCGGCCGGACATAAATGTATCGGATGCGGCGCATGTAAGCAGAAATGCCCGTCAGGAAGAGTAGATATCGTAGCTGCAAATAATTATTAGGACGGTGGTTTTATGTATGCAGCGAAGATTATTGGGAGCGCGGTTTGTACCTGTAAGGAGCAGAAGCTGGTTGGACTGAAGCTTCTGGTGGTGCAGCCGGTGAGCCTGCTGACGTTGGAAAATGAAGGAAAACCTGTGGTTGCGATTGACGCGGTGGGAGCCGGGGAGTCGGAGATTGTCCTTGTGGTTGGGGGCAGCTCAGCGAGACAGACTGCGGTTACCACAAATATGCCGGTTGACGCGACGATTATGGCTGTCGTGGATTACATTGACATCAATGGCAAGCAAGTCTTTGAAAAGTATTCGGGAGGTGATTCCTAGTGAAAATAGCAATCGGCGCCGATCATGGCGGTTATGAATTAAAAGAAAGAATGAAGAAATATATCAGCGAGTTGGGGTATGAATGCATGGACGTGGGAACGTTCAGTACAGAGAGATGTGACTATCCTGACTATGCATTTCAGGTTGCAGCGGCAGTTTCTTCTAAGAAATGTGAGTACGGAATTATGATTGACGCGGTAGGAATCGGTTCTTCCGTAATGTGCAATAAGGTGCCGGGAGTCCGGGCTGCAGTTGCGAATGAAATCTATTCCGCGCGGAATGCCAAGCTTCATAACGGCACGAACGTACTGTGTATCGGAAGCCTGATTATCGGGGACGGAGTTGCCAAAGAAGTGATTAAGACCTGGCTGGAGACGGATTTGGCTGGGGAGCGCAATATTCAGAGAGTGAATCAGATTAATGAAATCGAGCGGCGGATTCTTGGATGTAATCGCTGATATATAGCAGAGACCGTACAGGATAAGCGCAATATAAAATTATGGATGATACAGACGATACCCAGAGGCATCCCTTGTGAAACGGCCGAATGGCCATAATGGGATGCCCGGAGGGTAAGCGCTGTGAAACGGCCGAATGGCTATAATGGGATGCCCGGAGGGTAAACCTTGTGAAATAGCCGAATGGTGTAATGAGGTGCCTGGAGGGCATAGCCATAATGGGAGAAAGAGGGTGGTAAATATGCAGATTGCGAAGGTGATTGGTACTGTAGTTGCAACGAAGAAGGACGAAAGGCTATCGGGCGTCCGGCTTATGGTGATCCAGCCCTGCAATTCAAAAGGTGAACAAACAGGTACGCCTATCGTTGCAGGAGATGCAATCGGCAGCGGGATTGGCGAAACTGTCATATACGCGACCAGCAAGGAGGGAGCGTTCTGCCTTCCGAACCCGGAAGCCTGCTGTGACGCCGGAATCACGGCAATTATTGACAGCATGTATTCCATATGAAAACAGAAGAAGCAATGGCTGCGTGTATAAGCGGCGGATGCAGCGGCGCGGCGTCGGAAGACATTCTGGAGAAATGTACCTTTAGGGATGCGCTGGATGGAGCCGGACGGTACAGGAACGGGGCATGGAGAGAGCGATATGGTTATAGCAAAGGTTATTGGGAATATAGTGTCCACGCAAAAGCATGATGATTACAGAGGTCAGAAATTGCTGATTGTACGCGCGGTGGATTTACATGGAGAACTGTATGGGAATGAAATGGTTGTCTGCGACGGAGCGGATGCAGATGCGGGCGTAGGGGACTATGTTCTGATTATTCAGGAAGGCGGGTCTGCAAGGCTTGCGGCGCGCTGTGATCATCTGGGACCGATTGACCGGACGGTAATTGCGATTATTGACAGTATCCGTACTACGGAAGGCAGTCTGCCATAGAAAAATCGCGGCATGGGAAGTCTATTGTGAATAGTCAGTGCATCCGAAAGGGCGCAATGATTCCATAGAGACGAAAGCGTATGGAATTTACGGAAGCAACCCAGTGCTCCATCCAGCCAGATATTTATTATTCGTTGTACTAGAGAAATATTGGAGGTATTTGTTTTATGGATTTTATGGAGCAGATTAAAAAAAGAGCGGCGAAAAAAAATTGTTTGATTGTGCTTCCGGAAAGTTATGATGAGAGAGTTACATCTGCCGCGGCAATGATTGCAGAGCAGGGAATTGCAAGGATTTTGCTTCTATCCGACGACGGAAAGGACATGCCCGGACAGGAGAGATTGCAGCAGCCCGGTCTTGAGGTTCTG
>CAOKJI010000353.1 GCA_948468495.1 uncultured Dorea sp.
GGCCGTGAGAGAAAGGAGGGCGTGTTGGGGAGAGGCTTTACCGCGTTTCATGAAAAGGCTATGAGACCGGAAAGAAACGTGTAAGTAATTTATGCATTTGCAAAACAATTAACAACAAATCGAAAGGGTGTGGAAAAAATGGGCAGTAAAGCAAAGAAATTAAAAAGATACTTACCTTTGTATCTGATGTTTCTGCCGGGCGCATTGTATCTGCTGATTAACAACTACATTCCCATGGGCGGTCTTGTAGTGGCGTTTAAGCAGTACAATGTAAGGAGCGGCATATGGGGGAGCCCGTGGAACGGAATTGAGAATTTCAGATTCCTGTTTGCAACTCCCGACGCCTGGGTGATTACCCGGAACACAATTCTTTACAATCTGGCGTTTATCGCCATCAATCTTGTAGTGGGAATCGCATTTGCTATTTTTATCTGCGATACCGTCAACAAGAAGCTGCAGAAGGTATATCAGAGCGCGATTTTATTTCCTTATCTGATGTCGGCAGTTATCATCGGTTACATTGTATTTGCATTCTTAAGTCAGAGCAGCGGTATTATGAACAATTCAATCCTTCCGCTGTTCGGCAAGGAGCCGGTTAACTGGTATTCGGAGGCAAAGTACTGGCCGTTTATACTGATATTCGTGAATACCTGGAAGGGAATCGGATACGGATGTCTGATTTACATATCCAGCATCAACGGTATTGACCCGTCGCTGTACGAGGCGGCAGAGCTGGACGGAGCGACCAAATGGCTGCAGATTAAAAATATTACGCTGCCTTCCCTGGTGCCGACGATTATTACCCTGACCCTGATGAATGTGGGCCGTATCTTCTATTCCGATTTCGGTCTGTTCTATCAGGTGCCGAGAAATGCGGGAATGATTTACTCGACCACCAACGTTATTGATACTTATGTGTACCGTGGTTTGATGGAGCAGTCCAATGTAGGTATGTCCGCGGCGGCGGGCTTCTATCAGTCCATCATAGGCTTTATCCTTGTCCTGACGGCTAATATGATAGTCAGGAAGGTGAGCGAAGAAAACGCATTATTCTAGGGAGGGGATGACTATGAGAGAGAAACCATTTTCGAAATTTCAGATTCTGGCGAATGTAGTCATGATTATATGGACGCTTTTAATCATCCTGCCATTTATTCTTTTGTTTATGTCATCCATCACGGATGAAAACGTACTGGTTGCCAACGGGTATTCCTTTTTCCCACAGAAGTTTTCAGGAGCAGCCTACGGGTATCTGATGCAGTCGGGACAGAAAATACTGACGGCTTACGGAATCAGTATTCTGGTGACGCTGGTGGGAACGGCCATTAATGTGTCGTTATCGGCGCTGATGGCGTACCCTCTGTCAATCAGAAACCTGCCCGGAAGAAAATTTATGAATTTCTTCGTGTTCTTCACCATGCTGTTCAACGGCGGTATTGTTCCTTCTTATCTGTTATGGACTTCCCTTGGCGTGAAGGATACTTTTTTTGCCCAGCTTCTTCCGAATTTCCTGGTGAGCGCCTGGAACGTTATGATGATTCGGACTTTCTTCACCACCAGTATTCCGGACAGCTTATACGAGGCGGCGGAGATTGACGGAGCGTCCCAGATGAAGATTTTCACCAGCATTGTAATTCCTCTTGGCAAACCGATTCTGGTAACCATGGGAACCTTTGCGGGACTTACCTACTGGAACGACTGGACCAACGGGCTTTACTATCTGGTTAGAAACAAAAATCTGTACAATATACAGAATCTTTTGAACCAGATGGTTACCAATATCCAGTATCTGGCCAGCAGCAGCAATTCCAATGTGGCGTCGGCGGCATCGGCTATTCCGTCAACGGCTATTCAGATGGCAATTGCGTTTGTGGCGATATTACCGATTATGCTGATTTTCCCTTTCTTCCAGAAGTATTATTCCAAGGGGCTTACTCTTGGCGGCGTGAAGGGCTGACGGGACAATCATGTCAGTGTGTTTGATATGGGACGTGGCCCGCAGGGCGGGGAGGCATGTCTTATCAATAAATTAAAAAGAGGAGGAGTAAAAGAAATGAAGAAGAAATTGATTAGCAGTCTGCTGGTTCTGGCCATGGCGTTTGGCCTTTTAACCGGATGCGGCGGTTCGGGAGGAAATGACGCCGGGGGAGCCGGAACCTCTGACAGCGGAAGTGCAGAAAGCGACGCAGGTTCCGGGACGGAGGGCGCGGTAAGCGACGGGACCACCACCAAAACTTCCTACGGAGAGTATACGGCGGAGAATCCCTATCATCTTACCTTTGCATATGTGGAGTTCTACAATCAGGACGAAGCGGCGAGAGCGGCGGTTCAGGACGCCCTCAACGAGTACATGATTCCCAATTACCATATGGAAGTGGAATTCCTTCCCATGGGAGCGGCGGAATGGCAGTCTACCGTACAGTTGATGCTTTCCGGCGGCGACCCTCTTGATGTAATGCCGGTTTATTATGTTCAGGCGGCAAGCTGGATTAACATGAACGGTATCTTTGATATGTCTCCGCTGATGGAGACGGCTGACGGGCAGAAAATTATCGAAGCGCTGGGAGAAGAGAACGCATATGTTGGAAATATGAACGGCGTTTTGTACGGTTTCCCGGCAAACAAGGAATCCGTGGAGCTTGGCGGACTCTGCATGAGAGCGGACATCTGCGACGAGCTTGGCATTACGGAAGAGTATGGCCTTGGCGATAAGAACGACGCGTTCTCAGGAGAGGCTTTGGACTGGAGTGAGGCGGAGAAGATTTTTGCAAAGGTTAAGGAAGCGCATCCCGAGATGATTCCTCTTTACCTGTCAAGTCAGGACCAGTTAAACAGATTTGCGGATTTTGACTATCTGGTGGATTATTTTGGCGGACTTGACCTGCAGAAAGACCGCAACAGCACGACCATTGTAAATATTTTTGAGACAGATACCTTTAAGAATGCAGTAAGCCTTCTGGCTGACTGGTACGACAAGGGATACATTTATAAGGATGCGGCAACAGATACACAGGGCACCGCTACCATGATGAAGGCAGGCAATACTTTCAGCTATGCAACGGCAATCAAGCCCGGTTTCCTTGCCGAGGCTGAGACGGCAAACGGCTGCGAGTGCTACGCTCTGTACTTCAAGACCGGCGGCGGAAGCGACGGTTATATCACAACAACCAATGTTTCTTTCTATAATACCGGTATTGCCAATAACAGCGAAGACCCGGAAATGGCGTTCAAGTTTATCTCCGCGCTGTACAGCGATTCTACTGTTTACAATTTGTGGCAGAACGGTATCGAAGGTGTGAACTATAAGCTCCTTGACGACGGCACGGCATACTTTGTGGACGGAGAGGACGGCGGAAACTTCAAATATCATCAGAATACCGGATGGTGCATGGGTAACCA
>CAOKJI010000354.1 GCA_948468495.1 uncultured Dorea sp.
TGAGCATCGGCCAGCACTGCGATATCTTAAGCGACGCGCCCAAAAATATGGAGCAGCGGATCCGCCGGGCGATCGCGGTCGGGATGTCAAACCTGGCGCATCTGGGGATCGAGGATTTCATGAACGAGACCTTTACCGCCTACTCGAGCACTCTGTTCCCCTTTGAGGAGATCCGCTCCGAGATGGATCACATCCGCGGAAAACGCAAGTACGGCGGAAAGGTCAGCATCAAGAAATTTATTGACAGCCTGATGCTGGCCGTGGATCGGGAGCTTCAATAGAAAGTAAAAATTTCATAAACAAACTTAAAAAAATGTTACTATTTTAAAATATATTCTTGAATTATTTTGTAGTTTTTTGAGAGTTTCAAGCTATAATTACCTCCGATGTAAACAAATAATATATTGGAGGTAAGTGTATGAAGATTATTGAGCTTGATCTGTATCAGGCAACCGCGGTTGCGGCACTCGTGCTCTTACTGGGACGCGTCCTGGTAAGTAAAATTGCGATTCTTCGCAAATACTGTATCCCGGCTCCTGTAGTGGGCGGTTTTATCTATGCTATCTTACATACCATCCTGAGAGGGATGGGAATCCTTGAGATTCAGGGCGACATGACGCTGCAGAGCGTATTCATGACCGCATTCTTCTGTAGCGTTGGCTTTACCGCATCCTTCCGTATGCTGAAAAAGGGCGGCGTTCAGACCGTTATCTTCTTAGGGCTGGCAGCGGCGATGGTTGTTCTCCAGAACGTACTCGGCGCGGGCCTTGCAGGCGTATTCGGACTGGATCCGAGACTGGGCCTTGCGACAGGTTCCATCCCCATGGTCGGCGGACACGGCACAGCCGGTTCCTTCGGACCGCTTCTTGAGGGCCTTGGCGTGGCCAATGCCAACGTAGTTGCCATCGCATCCGCTACCTATGGCCTGGTTGCAGGCTGCGTAATCGGCGGCCCGATCGCATCTTCCAAGATCCGTAAATTCAAATTAGGCTCCGCAGCTTCCGGCAGTTCCACAGAGGAGGCGGCAGAGGAAGAGGCTAAACTCAGCTCCCCGCTGATTCTCGACGGCCTTCTGTACCTCATCATTGCGATTGGTTTTGGTACCCTTGTATCTGCCGTACTGGGCAAGTTCATGACATTCCCGTCCTACATCGGCGCGATGCTGGTAGGCGCGATCATCCGTAACGTAGCTGACATGCAGGGCAAAGAGATCCCCATGGAGGAGATCAGCAGCCTTGGCGGCGCGGCCCTTTCCGTATTCCTCGGAATGGCTATGATCGGCATGAAGCTGTGGCAGCTCGCAGAGCTGGCGGTTCCGCTGGTAGTGATGCTGCTTGCGCAGACCATCCTGATGTTTGTATATGCAAACTTTGTTGTATTTAACGTACTGGGCAAGAGCTATGATGCGGCTGTTATGACGAGCGGCTTCTGCGGCTTCGGTATGGGCGCTACGCCGAACGCTATGGCGAACATGCAGGCTATCACCAGCCAGCACGGCCCGGCTCCGACGGCTTACATGGTAGTGCCGCTGGTAGGTTCCCTGTTTATTGACTTCGTAAATGCATCCATCCTGACAGGATTTATCAACTTCCTGGGATAATAAGCGGATATATGCCGGCAGCCCGGGGAACCGGGCTGCCGGCATGGTTGCTATAAACAAAAAATAATAACAATTATAACGTGATTTTTACTTGCTTATCAGCGCGAAATGCGATATAATCTAAGCAGATTAAAAAATTTCACAAAAATAAATGAAATTAAAAAGATTTTTTGTCAAAAACATCTACATAGCGATTTCTTTTAGGCCGGTGAGATTTTTAAACACATTTATAAAAACAGGAGGTATTTAACAATGAGCCAGTATGTTGACAGAGTTCTTGCTGAACTCAAAGAGAAGAATGCGCATGAGGCGGAGTTCCTTCAGACCGCAGAGGAAGTTTTATCTTCTTTAGGTCCGGTTGTTGACGCTCATCCGGAGTACGAGAAAGTTGCTCTTCTTGAAAGAATGGTTGAGCCGGAGAGAACCATCGAATTCCGCGTTCCGTGGGTAGACGACAACGGTCAGACACATGTAAACCGCGGTTACCGTGTACAGTTCAACGGCGCGATTGGACCGTACAAGGGAGGCTTACGTTTTGCTCCTTCTGTAAACCTTTCCATCATGAAGTTCTTAGGCTTTGAGCAGACCTTCAAAAACAGCCTGACAACCCTTCCGATGGGCGGCGCAAAGGGCGGTTCTGACTTTGATCCGAACGGCAGAAGCGATGCAGAGGTTATGAGATTCTGCCAGTCCTTCATGACAGAATTATATCGTCACATCGGTCCGGACATTGATATCCCGGCCGGCGACCTTGGCGTTGGCGCTCGTGAGATTGGTTACATGTACGGCCAGTACCGCAAGATCAGAGGCGCATTCGAGAACGGAACCATCACAGGTAAGGGAATGTCCTTCGGCGGCTCCCTGATTCGTCCGGAAGCAACCGGTTACGGCGCAGTTTACTATGTAGAAGCTGTTATGAAGCACGAGAACGATACGCTGGCAGGCAAGACGGTTGCTCTGGCAGGTTTCGGCAACGTAGCATGGGGCGCTGCAAAGAAGCTGGCTGAGTTAGGCGCTAAGGCTGTTACACTGTCTGGCCCGGATGGATACATCTACGATCCGGACGGCGTTACGACGGAAGAGAAGATCGAGTACATGCTTGAGATGAGAGCATCCGGCCGCAATAAGGTTCAGGATTACGCAGACAAGTTCGGCGTACAGTTCTTCCCGGGTGAGAAGCCGTGGGGCCAGAAGGTTGACATCATCATGCCGTGCGCAACTCAGAATGATGTTGACATGGAGCAGGCAAAGAGAATCGTTGCCAACAATATCAAATACTACATCGAAGTAGCGAACATGCCGACCACCAACGAGGCTCTGAAGTTCTTAATGGATCAGCCGAACATGGTAGTAGCTCCTTCCAAGGCTGTAAACGCAGGCGGCGTTCTTGTATCCGGTCTTGAGATGAGCCAGAACAGCGAGAGATACTCCTGGACTGCTGAAGAAGTTGACACGAAGCTTCACCAGATCATGACAGGTATCCATGACGGTTCCGCAGCCGCTGCTGAGAAATACGGCTTAGGCTACAACCTGGTAGCCGGCGCTAACATCGTTGGTTTCCAGAAGGTTGCTGACGCTATGATGGCACAGGGGATCTGCTGGTAATTCGTAACGGACAGATGATCTGAGCTGTTGTATTCATCCGTAAAAGTGAAATACAGTAGCAGCAAATTATAGAGCAGTTATCTGAATGAAAGGGCTGCTGCATTAAGGACAGAGTGCCCGCAGGCATGAGACTTAAGGCAGCGGCCCTTTCGGACAACATATCCTGAAAGGAGAATATAGATTAT
>CAOKJI010000355.1 GCA_948468495.1 uncultured Dorea sp.
TAGGAAAGATGGATGTCCTGGATACGGAAAGCCTGACGTCCGTAAGTAAGGAATATAGAATCAAAGGGAGAGCCTTTTTGGGGCTTGTTGCGGTAATGTTCCAGAAGATTCTGAAACCGGGAGATGGCAAATTCCCCTTTTAATAAAATGACGTTGCGCTGGTCAATCTCAAGGATATCATAGGTCTGGCTGTCTTGGTTCGTAATGCGCATAAGTTCTGAAAAATCCCATGCCGGATGGAGGATATCCTGATTGTAATTCCCATAAGTAATGATCTGGTAAATATGGGCGTCAAGATGCAGGTCGCCGGAGTCTAAGGTATGGTAATTGCAGGTATTTAAAAGGATTTCCTTTAAAATATGATTCCTGGCTTTGTCACGGTACTGGGAATAAGAACGGGAAGCTTTCCGCTCTTCCTCAATCAGATTCCGGACCGTATGTATGGCCTGTATAAGCTCTTCCTCATCAATTGGTTTCGTAAGATAGAAGTCTATTCCGTAACGCATGGCGGTCTGCGCCAGCTTAAAATCCGAAAGGCCGCTTAAGATAATGAATTTGCCGGTAAAGCCGGACTCTAAGGCGGCCTTTACAACCTCGATACCGGTCATCTTAGGCATGCGGATATCCAGAAGGACAATATCCGGCTTCAGGAGCAATAGTTTGTCCAGCGTATCCTGTCCATTCATAGCGGTTCCGCAGATGGATACCCCAATGGATTCCCAGTCAATAATCTGCGTAAGCCCTTCTAATACGAGCCGTTCATCATCAGCAATGAATACGTTCAGTACATTCATGAGTCTTTTCCCTCCGTGTCGTATCTATTTACAGAATTCTTTGTGGTGTGCATGGATTCTTGATTATCCTTTGGTAAGGCGGCAGAACCGTTCGGTTTATCCGGGCTGTCAAGTGGAAGTGTCACAGCTACACAGGTTCCTAAGTTTTCTTTGCTTTTTATCGTAATGCCGTACTCCCGCCCATAGAAGAGCTGGATTCGGTTGTTCGTATTATACAGGCCGATTCCATGTTCGGAATTTCTAGCCGGTGTTTTCAGCCGGGCGGTTACATTTTGAAGCATTCTTTTGGACATCCCGGTGCCGTTATCAAAAATGCAGGCGATAAGCCGCGTACCGTCTCTGGAGGGACTTATTTTCAGGATGATGCGGCCATTCTCTTCCATATCCCGAAGTCCATGTGAAATGGCATTTTCAATAACAGGCTGCAGCAAAAGGGGCAGAATCCGGTAACTGGAAGGCGTAATGCTTTCATCCACACGAAGGTCATAATTGATGCAGGATGCAAAACGAAGTTTCATGATTGCCATATAAGTATTGATATAATCAAGCTCTTTTTCAAGAGTCGTGGAAGCGGTCTTGGTGCTGCCGAGCACATAGCGCATGGATTTGCTCAGAAGCTTGATTGCGTTGGCGACGCCTTTATTTCCTTCTACGAAAGCTTTCATGCGGATAGCTTCCAGTGTATTATACAGAAAATGCGGGTTGATCTGGTTGGCAAGGAGCTTGAGCTCCATCTGCTGCTGCTGGTTCTCAATCATCTGCTCATGGATCTGTGACTGATAGAGTTTTGCTTCTGCGCTTTTTAGTTTTTCTACCATGAGCTTCATGTCATGGAAGGTAGCGGTTAGCTCATCATCGCCCCGGATGTTGTCCACAATCTCGTAATCATTGTTGCTGACCTTCGCCATAGCGAGGCGGAGAGTGTTAATCCGGTCGCTGAAATAAGTGGCATACAGAAAGATGATTACTGCAGAGATTAGCAGGGCAAGCAGCGTGATCAGTAAAAATATCATAAGCAGGCGATGGGTGGTGACTAAAGCGTTGGTATCTGCAACAAAAATATGAAGCTTGTCCGAAGAATGGTAAAGGTTGACAGTTGCCAGGGAGCCGATGAGTTTTTCTTCAAACAATGTGAATGTCCCGGTGCGGGAATCTGCCTCTTCTTTCTTCATGTCCACCGGAAATTCTTCGCCTGCAAAGTCCCAATCAGAACTTAAAAAAACGGGTTCTTCATTTACATTCATATAAATCTGATAGTTCTTGTTAGAAATCAGATTCCGCAGATAATCATTGGAGACAGACATGACCAGTACGCCGTAGGTATTTTTGCGCGGAATGGGGATACGGCAGCAATAATACAACTCCCAGTAGTTTACGTCATTTTGTCCGGTCCGGATATCACTGATCCAGAAATTGCCGGAGATTTTCCGGGCTTTCTGATACCAGCGGGAATCTGCCGTCTCCTCCGTGAATGGCAGGATATATTTGTTTGGCTCTATATGCTCCGTAAGGTCTGCGGGTACATAGAGCTTCAGAGTCGTCAGCATGGCCGTATTCGTCAGGGACTTCTCGAACAGTTCTGTCAGCTCAGCCGTAACGGCAATAGAATCGAAAGCAGTGTCATCCGTACATAAGAGTTCCTGGAGCTTCGAGCTGTTTGCCACATTTTCATAGATAGCGTGTAAGTAAATGGAAGTGGACACGATGGCAGAATGGACAAGTCTGCTTTGTGAGCCGGCCAGATCTTCATAGTGTGCAACGGTTCTTTGATAGGTAGAAAACCCCATAATTGCCCCAATGCTGATGACAGGAATCATGACGGCGCAGATAAACAGGGTGATCAGCTGGCGTTTCATATTATTTTTGGAAAAATATTTCAGATGAAAATGGCTTGTCATATGGGATTTCTCCTATTCATACAGGCTACGGTCTGAACCGGCAGACCGCAGATATATCTGTTGCTCTGAGTGGTTGATTCCATTGTATCATATCAATGATTCAAAAAAAGTAGTATTTTTTCGCAAATAAATACAGTATTAATTTGAGAATTTCTTTTTTATAATGTGATTATCGACAGCCGCATAGAAGAGAGGAACTGTGCAGGAATAGCACTTGTCTGTTTTCACGATTGCGCAGTTCCTAGAGCGTGTTTATTTTTGTATATGGGATGGCTGTGAACAGATAAGCAAGAAAGGCGAAAGAGGTACAAGATTATGAAATTTCACAACGGATGCTGGTTATTGAAGGAAGGATATGGATGTTTCTCACCGGCGCAT
This sequence comes from uncultured Dorea sp., assembly GCA_948468495.1. Next base: position 3,071 of record CAOKJI010000355.1, read on the forward strand.
GTATACGAGGTGAGGGAAGAAAAAGATGAGGTGACGTTATGTGCGCCGACAGGCAGGATTGTAGAGAAAGGAGATACCCTTGGAGGGATTAACCTGACGGTTCGGATTACGGCTCCTATGCCGGAGGTGATCCGGGTACAGACTTGCCACCACAGAGGGGTGAAGCCGGATGTGACACAGTTTGAGCTTCATCTTCCGGAAGAGTCTGAGTGTTTCCATATGGAAGAAACGGAGGAAGAGATTATCGTGACGAGCGGCCATCTGAGACTGGTCATCAACAAGGAGCACTGGTCGATGCGTTATGAGCGGGATGGAAA
>CAOKJI010000356.1 GCA_948468495.1 uncultured Dorea sp.
TAAACCTTGACAGTACAAAGTTCTGAAGGTATATTTAAATAAATAACTTTTACCTTGTCATTCGAAACACAAAAAACCCTTTTCCCTTCATATTCAGGTATATATAATGATTGATTATAAACTCTGGGCAGCCAAGTCCTCATTATATCAATTTCATTTATCCTTTTACTAACGATTCTTAGATCGCCTTCTTCACTATGACATATGTCTAGATTTATCACACAAATATACTCTTTTATTTCCAATGGAATCAAATATAACTTTTCGCCTACTACAACGGCTTGATGAACCACACCGTACCTTTCTTCTTTTAAGCCCTCAATCCTCTTAATCTCATTTTTCAAACTATCATAAATAATATGAGTTCCATTCAACCTTTCAGAAAAAATAAAAACAAACGATTTCCAGCAAGCAAGCGCTGCAACCTCGAAAATCCCATATTCAAACAAAACATTTGCTCTGATTATGCAACAAATTTCCTCACTTTTGCAATTGTATGTATATAATCCTCCCGCGCTGGAATCACTAAACCATATTATTTCTTCCGAAGCAGAATACGGCCATACATGCATGTTTTTCATAATTCCAGTTAATCCCTTCCACTTTATTTTTCATTTCTTTCATAATCAGACTGGCATTCCGCCAGCCTAATTATAATAAATCACTATTATTAGATTATTCTACTTGGTGAATGTAAATGTCTTGCTATAAGAAGCATCCCCTGTCCCAAATGTAGCAGTAAATCTTATTCCATTCAATGTCTCTTCACTTGCTCCACGAACAAATGCAGCAATATCAGCGCCCAACGTTATCACGCCATCCGCATATGTTGCTCCATATCCGCCACCCATTGTAAGCATATCTCCTGCATACTCTGAAGTTTCTAATTTTGTTAAATCAGCATTATCACTTCCAACCGTAACAGGAACTGTGATATCTCCGCTCACAGGAATTGTTACTGTAGCAGGAACTGAAGATGTTGCAGGCGTTGTAGAATAATCAACTGCATCTGTATCTGCTGTTGCTGTATCTGCCGCTTTTGCATAACTCCACGTTACATCAACAGTCGGTGCTGTTGTGTCAGCAGCAATCTTATACTCATTAACAGCTCCAGTCATACTAATATTCATTGCTTTCCAAGTGGTAGCATCCGCTTTTTCCTGATAAGCATATTCTTTTGCGCCGCCAGTTCCATCTACAACTGTTGTTTCAAAATTCGTCGGGGTACCCGCAACCGTCTTTGTTACCGTCGCTTCTGTTGTACTTACTTCCTTTGTAGTACTACCCACTTTCAGTCCAAGATAAAGTTCTGCCGCTGTCGTTGATGATGAAGGACTAGTAACAAGTGTAATATCTTTAGCACTTCCCTGAGTTGCCTTAACTTTTACTGTAAGTGTTACATCGCAGCTACTTTTATTTATTGCCTGAAGTGTATTGCTTGTATTTGCGTAAGTCTTTTCCTCTGTAAGGAAATATACTCCTGTATCTCCTTCAGTTGCCGGGAATGTGAAATCTTCATACTTCGCTCCTTCGGTCTCCTGAATTAAACGTTCTGGATCCATCGTATACGCAAACGGAGTGGAACCTGATGCAATTGTAGGAAGCACCATATTCACAACTTCCTTATCTACATGTCCTTCTGATGTACCACTTCCTTGCGTTGACCCACTTCCTGCTGGAGCAGGATCTTCAGCAAGTACAGTAAATGAACTACCTAACGCCATAGCCGCTGTAAGCATTACAGCCATTCCTTTCTTCATTTTTCGCATAATTTTTCTCCTCCTTAATTAAATTTGATTTTTGTATCATACTGCGTCTGCGAAACACAGTTGTTACCACTTCAAAATTATCCTTCTATAATAATTGTAAACCCTACCCGTAATGTACTAACTGTATTTTGCTCTTCGTCCACCAAATGATAAACCATAACGCAATCATATGTTCCTGCTGAAAGAGGTGTATCCAGAGCAATATTATTCAGCTCGCTGCCTCTTGGAAGAATTGGCGATTCAAGGATTGCTTCATTCTCGTCATCCTCCAAAAAAACATCAAAATAAACATCATTCGTATTTTCTTCCAAGTTTGCAACATACGCATCTTCCGATGTTGCATTCCCATTCGCAAAGTGCCACGTGGTACTCATAGATGCACTGTAATAACCCGGTTCTACATAATCCTGTTCCATCATATCATTAAGGACTTTTTCGGCATTGTCCCGGGTAACTACTATATTCCTCTTAGGTTCATCCTCATTCCCTCCCATAATCAAATAAATAATAACAACAGCAAGTACTAAAATTACCAGCGCACTTATCATAAGCTTTTTATTCTTCTTTTGTATCTGGCTTTCGCCTTTATCCAGCATTTTGTTATACCTCCAAACATTCTACATTTTCTCATCCATTAAAATACGCTAATTCTATTTCATCTTCTATCATTTTTTCTTCTTGCTTTCCAAATTTTTAAATAAAATACATATACTTTAATTTTTCCAAACTGTCTTGCCTACAGTTACAACTGTAATAATTATTAAATAAGATATATTGGTCATCTCCCTTTCACAGACAGATGATGCGCAAATTCCCCGCTTCGCTCCCCGCTACGTCACAGTCTCCCATGTTCACAGGGTCCTGGCCTACCCAATACGCAGATTCCACACAATCTCTCATATTTCTTCTGCCTTCTAATGCCGTTCCTTCTTTTTATATAACAGACGCCTGCGTTCCTGTTCCCCGGGCTCCCTGCCCTCACTGCTGCAAAGCAGTCTTAGGAACACGCCAGTCTGCCTTATCATGAACCTGCCTCTTAGTCCTCTCCGGTGAAATCCCAGCTCATCGCCGGAACTTATCTAAACGGCCGTTCTTCTGACTAATAGATAATTCTCTCTCCCTGCCCCCGTTTCTTTATATTTCGGGCGGTATTGGTCTTCTCTTCCGCCTCATATCCGCATGCCGGACAGACAAATTCACCCTTCAGCTTCTTTCCCATCGCCCCGCACACGCTGCACTCACTGCTGATATCCTTTCCCAGAACCTCCACAAGCTCCACCGACTGTTCTTTACACTTCTGCGTCAGCCGCTTCCGGATATAGCCTCTCTGCCACTGGGACATGGAATAGTTAATTCTCTTATTCCTTCCTCCGGCTTTCGGATTCGGCAGTCTCACCATGTATACCGTCTCCGGCTTTTCCTCCCGGAGAAAACGGTTCAGTTCCTGATTGATATAGCTATGCAATCTTTCTTCCAGACGCCGTTTCTTCGCGTAATACTTTTTGCGGCCTGGATTATCCTTCTTATTACGGCTGTAGCTGCTCATCTGTGCGCGCATCCATTCCGCATATTCTGTCTGGTATTTTCCCAGTTCTTCCCCATAACGATTTCCCTCA
>CAOKJI010000357.1 GCA_948468495.1 uncultured Dorea sp.
GGGTAGTGAATTGCAATAAAATGGATAAGGAATTTCCGGAATTCTGTCTGACTACAGGAACAGTGACAGAGGAGGATTTGGCTTATGCCCGGGAAAAATATGCGGAAGAAGAGAATCAGAAAAGCATGGTGTCGGCCGCCTGTGTGGAGTACGAAGGGTACTGCCAGCTTACCAGAGTGCAGGAGATTATGGATTATGCGAAACGGATGGGGGCGAAAAAGCTTGGGATTGCCACCTGCGTAGGGTTGATTCGGGAGGCCAGGATGCTGGCGAAGATTTTCCGGGCCCATGGCTTTGAGGTATATGGGGCTGCATGCAAGGTGGGATGTATCCCCAAGCATGAGGTGGGAATCCCTGTGAAATGTGAAGAGCTGGGACGTAATACCTGCAATCCGATTCTGCAGGCGAAGCTTCTCAATGACGCGCATACGGATTTGAATGTGGTCGTAGGTCTGTGCGTGGGGCATGACAGTTTGTTCTACAAATATTCCGAGGCGCTGGTAACGACAGCGGTAACCAAAGACCGGGTGCTGGGGCATAATCCGGCGGCGGCTCTCTATACAGCACAAGGATACTATAGGAAGAAATTATTTAGCGAGGATAACAATGATTGATTTGGATACTTTAAACGCGCCTCAGCGGGAGGCGGTGCAGCATACGGAAGGGCCGCTTCTGGTTCTTGCGGGAGCGGGTTCAGGCAAGACAAGAGTTTTGACGCACAGGATTGCATATCTGATTGAGGAGAAGGGTGTGAATCCATGGAACATTCTTGCAATTACATTTACCAATAAAGCGGCGGGAGAAATGAGAGAGAGGGTAGACGGCATTGTCGGGTACGGATCGGAAAGTATCTGGGTCAGTACCTTTCATTCTGCCTGTGTGCGGATTTTAAGAAGACACATTGATTTGCTGGGGTATGATACGAATTTTACCATTTATGATACGGACGACCAGAAGACTCTGATGAAGGATGTCTGTAAACTTCTGAATGTGGACACGAAGATTTACAAAGAGAGAAATCTCATGTCCATGATTTCTTCCGCAAAGAATGAGATGGTTACGCCGGAAGAGTTCCGGCTTCGCGCGGAAGGGGACTTTGGACGCCAGAAAATTGCTTCGGTATATGAGGAATATGAGAAGCAGATGCGGGCCAATAACGCGCTGGATTTTGACGATTTGCTGCTGAAGACCGTACAGCTTTTCCAGACCCAGGCAGAGGTACTGGAGTATTATCAGGAACGCTTTCGCTACATTATGGTGGACGAGTATCAGGATACCAATACGGTGCAGTTCCAGTTTGTGAGCATACTTGCCGGAAAATACCGCAATCTGTGCGTGGTAGGCGACGACGACCAGTCCATTTACAAATTCCGGGGAGCGAATATCCGAAATATCCTGGATTTCGAGCAGGTATTTGAGGATGCGAAGGTGATTAAACTGGAGCAGAATTACCGTTCTACCAGCAATATTTTAAATGCGGCAAATGCGGTAATCCGCAATAACCGGGGCAGAAAGGATAAGACGCTCTGGACCGACAACGGAGCCGGGGAGAAGCTGCATATGCGCCAGTTTGATTCCGGCTATGACGAAGCGGAGTATATTGTGGGCGATATTAAAAAGAAGGTAAATGCAGGGGATGCAAACTGTCATGATTTTGCAATTCTCTACCGGACGAACGCTCAGTCCCGGATATTTGAGGAGAAATTTGTGACGGCAAATATCCCTTACCGGATTGTAGGCGGGATTAATTTCTATGCAAGAAGGGAAATCAAAGACGTTCTGGCCTATTTGAAAACCATTGACAATGCAAGGGACGATATTGCGGTAAGGAGAATTGTCAATGTTCCGAAGCGGGGAATCGGACTGACCAGCATCAACCGGGTGCAGGAATATGCGCAGGAGAGAGAGCTGGGATTTTATGATGCGCTGCTTGGAGTGGAGCACATACCGAAGATTGGACGGGGCGCCGCAAGACTGGAGTCTTTTGTAGCGCTGATTGAGCATTTTAAAGCGGATGCAAAACGGATTACGATTTCGGAGCTGATGGATGAAATTCTGGAAGAGACCGGCTACATAGAAGAGTTGAAAAATGAAGGAGAAATCGAAGCGGAAGCCCGTCTGGAAAATATTGACGAGCTGAAGAATAAAATTGTTGCCTATGAGGAAGCTTGCGCAGAACAGGGAGAACCGATTACGCTCGGTGGTTTCCTGGAGGAAGTGGCGCTGGTAGCAGACATTGACAGTCTGAATGAAGAAAGCGATTATGTCATGCTTATGACGCTTCACAGTGCGAAAGGCTTGGAATTTCCCTATGTGTATCTGGCAGGTCTGGAGGAAGGAATCTTCCCAAGTTATCTCAGTATCACTTCTGATGACAGGGATGAGATTGAGGAGGAGCGCAGACTCTGTTATGTGGGAATCACCAGGGCGAAGAAGGAACTGACGCTGACCAGCGCAATGCGGCGGATGGTGCGGGGCGAGATGCAGTATAACAGAACGTCCCGGTTTTTAAAGGAGATACCGGAAGAATATCTGTCCGACGGGGAAGTCCGGAAAGAAGACGCATTAAAACGGGAAAAGAAAGAGCAGGCATACCGGAATGCGTATCAGCAGGCGAAACAAAGCTTCCACAGTAAGGCATTTCAGGTAAAGCCGGTGCAGCAGTTTAAAGTTCCGGGAGGAAGCGGTCCGGGATATGACGTAGGAGACCGGGTGCATCATATCAAATTTGGAGATGGACTGGTAACAGGAATCACCGAGGGTGGCCGGGATTATGAGGTAACAGTGGAATTTGATACGGCAGGCCGGAAGAAAATGTTCGCAGCATTTGCGAAACTGAAAAAAATTGACGGGTAATTTATCGATTTTTCATTAAAATAATTGTAGTAATCTTTATAGGTTGGTGTTATAATAAAATCAATAAATTTGTTATTAGACAAGCGCAGGAGAAAGGAGCGGGAGTATGAACATCAATAGGAACAAGATTGAAGAAGTACTGGCAGCATCTAAGCTGAATGATCTGATCCATAAGAAAGAGGAAGAGGAGAAGCAGTGTAAGACGGTTCTCATTATTCTTGCAGTAATTGGAACAATCGCAGCAGTTGCAGCAATCGCATATGCAGTATATTGTTTCCTCACCCCGGATTATCTTGAGGATTTCGAGGAAGATTTTGAAGATGATTTCGATGATGATTTCTTTAACGAAGACGATCAGGCGTAGGTGACAGGAAAGAATTGAGGTTACAATTTATGCCTGAAGCTGAATTGTGATGAATGAAGAGATAGAGGCACTTCCAAGAGAAGTGTCTTTTTCTGTCGCGGCGGTTTTCTAGAGCGTGTCCCCAAATTGCTTTCTGCAAGATGCCGTCCCAATTTGCATCAGA
>CAOKJI010000358.1 GCA_948468495.1 uncultured Dorea sp.
AAAGTAATTTGGAGACGCGTTGCTGGGCGTCAGTGCTTTTGTAACGACGCAATGGTGCGGTTCAGACAGTTCAGGACTTCGGTTTCTATGCCGTATTAAAAATGGGATGCTGAATTTACGAGGAGGAAAAATCATGGTTGGAAATAATTATTACGATGTGACAAAGTGGCCTGCCGGCAATCCTTATGAGGATATCGGGGAAGTGATCAATAGTATTCTTGCGGATATCAAAAGCAGGCAGAGGGACATAGACCGGAATGAAGGGGGGAAGCCGGGAGCGGTTATCTATATTCCTTCCGGAGATTATCATCTTGTTACGCAGGTGGTGATTGATATCAGCTATCTGAAGATTCTGGGCTCCGGACATGGATTTACCTCTTCCAGCATTCGTTTTAACACGCCGGAGAGCGAATGGGCGGACTGGCATGAGGTGTGGCCGGGGGGAAGCCGGATACTGGTGGATATCTCCGCATCGCAGGATGAGGAAGAAAGTGCGGGAGCTGCCTTTTATATTCAGCGCGATGGAAATCCAAGAATCAGCTCGGTTGAATTTGAGGGGTTTTGTATTGACGGTCTGCATTTTGTAAATGACGGTACAGGAAATGAGAATCCGGAGAATACTTATGTGAATGGGAAGACAGGAATCTATGCGGCCAGCGCCAACGATTCTTTCCGGATTACCGGTATGGGAATGATTTATCTGGAGCATGGGATTACGATGTATCACTCGGATGCGTTGAGTATCCATGATAATTTTATTGCAGAATGTGGAAATTGTATTGAACTTCGGGGCTGGGGGCAGGCGTCCAAAATTACGAATAACCTGATAGGCGCCGGATATAAAGGACATTCAATTTACGCCCAGAAATTCGCAGGTCTGCTGGTCGCCGCTAATAACGTATTTCCCCGGGGGGCGGGCAGTGTATATTTTGAACATGTGGCGCGTTCTTCCATTACGGGCAACAGACTGCACTCTTTCTATCCGGGGATGATAATATTGGAGGGAAATTGCTCTGAGAATCTGATTGCGTCCAATCATCTGCTGCGGGACCACGAGCCATGGCCTCCGATGCAAATGCATGATAACGGTCTGGATGACTTGTATGGTCTTGTGCGGATTAATGGCAGCTACAATAGTGTAATGGCCAATCATATTTCGGAAGTCATAGAACGGCAGTTTATTCGGCCGGAGGGGGCGAAGCCTGTTATGATACATGTGGCGTCAGGGAAAGGAAATTATATTTCCAATAATCATATTGTGGCCAGCGCCGGGGAGGCGGAGCAGCCGGATGCAGAGACGGATTCCTGCTTTGCAAGACAGGTGGACGCGCTGCTGACAGTTAAGGAGCTGGAGGAGCTTGAAGTGATTACTGTACTGGTGGAGAAAGAAGCGGTACAGAATACAGTGCTTGATACGGGAAGAGAAGAACAGGTTATTCTGGACAAGACGGCAAACGCGTTCAGGCCAGCGCCGGCAATCGGGTAACAGTTCAGCCGTCGCCCGCTCCGGCCTGCAAACTGATACGCAATCGGAGCAACGGAGTAAATTCTGCCTTTTCGATATTAGAAAAATGTGATATACTTAATTCTAGAGCAACGAGCCAGGCGGGCATGCCTGTCTGCACATTTGACTTGCGCGGGGTGGGAAGATGAACTCTGATTATATAAAATGGCTGAAACAAAAGAGTATGAAACATAAAGGCGACTGGCTGACATGGGAAGTGGTGAAGGAATACAGGAAACGGGCGGAAACCTGTAAAAAGGCATCTGGAGAAATAACCGGAACTATGCGTCAGCTTGCTCTGGAATTGATGGAAAAGTACGATGTTTCAGAGGTAGAGGCGGTTAATATATTGAATGGATACAATGTCGGGAATTATGTGGATAAATATATGGCTATGAAAAATATTAATAGCATCGCTGCCGACTGAGACAGCAGAGACGCGTGATAAAGGGAACAGGCAGACAGACGATGATAACAGCGATAAAGGGATATAGAATGGCTGCGCCATTCCTCCAAAGATTTAGGTATTCTTTGGAGGACCGGCGCAGCTTTTTCGTTCAATCAGATAGTGGGGAACGATAATTTTTGTAGCCAACAGAGAAGGGTCTTCTATGTGGTTGATAATCTGCGAGGCAGCCTCTATACCAAGCTGACGGGAATTAATATCAATGGAGGTCAGCGGCGGCGAGGTAAGCCTTGCGGCGATGGAGTTGTTAAATGACACAATGGACAAATCCTCCGGAATCCGCAGACTCATCCGAATTGCGGTCTGTTCCAGCACCAGAGCATGGATATCGTCATTTACGATAAAAGCTGTAGGACGTTCTTCCATTGCAAGGAGCTGTTCCAATTCTTTGGATTCCTCATTGGGAATAAAGGGCATTTCAATACAGTATTCCGGCCGGAAGGGAATGTTCTGTTCCGTCAGGGACAGAATATATCCGGCTTTTCTGTCGGCGGAAAAGATGCGGGCGCTGTCGCAGCCCAGATATCCAATACGCCTGTGGCCCAGTGAAATCAGATAGGCGGCGGCGTCTCTGGCGGCCTGTATATTGTCGTTATCAATATAAATGGTATCCTGAACATACCGGTCTGCTTTTCCGATGATGTCAAACTGTATGCCTTCTTCATAGAGATAGTCCACGATTGGGTCTTGCAAGGAAGAATACAGAAGAATAACTCCGTCCAGCCGGTCTTCTTTTACCATCTGCCGGATACACTGCAGGATCTCCTGCGCGGATGCGCCTGTTATAAAAGTAGTGAAATACTGCTTTTGATTACAGAACTGGCTGATGCCGCGCATAGTCTCCAGAAAAAAGGCATTTTCATAGGCGTCTTTCTCGGAAGCGGGCAGAATGATTCCAATCGTTTTTGTATTAGGCGAAGTGATGGCGGCGTTTGATTCGTAACCAAGCTCTGTCATAGCCTTCCTTACTTTTTCTTTGGTTTGCTCGCTGATTGAGGGGTGGTTTGTGCAGGTGCGGGAAACGGTAGAGGGAGATACGCCTGCAAGCTTTGCAACTTCTTTAATTGTAATGCTCATAAATTGGAAATTCCTTTCGTGATGTCATTTCGTAAATGTCAGATGAAAACTCTTTTTTTCAGTATAAATATTGCTTGCGCAAAAGTCAATGCAAGTGGGAAATTTTCTGAATGCACTTTTTGTGCAAAATAATGCAAAACATAGTTTTGAATTGCATAATGGAGGAATAAAAATTGTGCAAAATAGAGAATCATACATTTTTTGTTGTAATTCTATTGATAAATATAGTAAAAAGCGTTATATTTAATGCAAATAAATGCAACGCAGTGCAAATATAACGCAAATTAATTGCGTATTATTTGCGCAAAGAGGTGAAGGCAAAGATAGAAAAAGG
>CAOKJI010000359.1 GCA_948468495.1 uncultured Dorea sp.
GTGATACTTTTTGTGCAGATGGCGTCTGCCAGCGGGAAGGATACCAGCGCGCAGATTACACTGGCGGTGAATGATACGGAGATTCTGCAGGATGAAGCTGTTCCTGCTATGACAGTTACAGCCAGATGTCCGGAGGGACAGCAGGAGCTTCTTCTTGAGGAGTCTTCCGGATACAGGGTTAAGGATCTGGTTCAGAGACTGAATATGGGTGACGGCGTCAGTCTGACCTGTGAAGCGGATGGAAAGAAGGAAGGCAGTTTTCCGATTAAGCTGGAATTTACAGGAGATCTGGCGGATTCGATTAAGAATAAGTGGGCGGACATTGTCTATCTTACTATTTCGGATGGTACTCTGAAGGTGAAGAATAAAGTTGGAGAATGGAAGAAGGATAAGTTTCAGCGTTATGACGGCTCTTATGTGAAGAATGAATTTGTAGACTATAAGGGAGAGCAGTATTATTTTGGCGAAGACGGTAAGAAGGTAACCGGATGGCAGGATATTAACGGGCAGCGGTATCATTTTACCAAGAAGGGCGTCATGGAGAAGGACACCTGGAAGAAAAAGGACGGAGGGAAGTGTTACCTGAATCCCAATGGTACGATGGCTACCGGCTGGATGGAATTTGACGGCGAGCTGTACTGTTTTGACGACGACGGTATGATGATGACGGGTAAGAAACAGGTCGGTTCTTCCGCCTGCAAATTTGACGATGACGGCAAACTGGTTTCCAGGGAGAGTAAGATTGATCCGGATAAACCGATGATGGCTCTGACTTTTGACGACGGTCCGGGCGAGAGAACCGGCGAGCTTCTGGATGTGCTGGAGAAGTATAACGCGCACGCTACGTTTTTTATGCAGGGAAAGAATGTGGAGCAGTATGCGAAAGAGATTAAGCGGATGAAGAAGCTGGAATGCGAGATTGGTAATCATTCCTTCGACCATCCGCAGCTTACACTGGAAGGAGACGGAGGAGCCGGTCAGATTGGGAAGACGAACGAATTGCTGAAAGATGCGTGCGGGCAGTCTGCTACGGTTATGAGACCGCCTTACGGTGCGATTGACGAGCGGGTAAGCGCCAGTGTAGGGATGCCGATGATTCTCTGGAACATTGATACGCTGGACTGGAAGACGATGAACGCACAGATGACGATTGATAATGTGCTGACCAATGCAGATGACGGAGATATTGTTCTGATGCATGATATACATAGTCCGTCTATTGACGCGGCAATTGAGCTGATTCCAAGACTGATTCATGACGGTTACCAGCTTGTAACCGTTACAGAAATGGCGGAGGCCAGAGGAATTGTACTTAAGAATGGAGAATCTTATACAGATTTTAACAAATAGAGTCCGATGGAGGATGTTATCTGTTACCCATAAGGGGATGCTGAAAAAGTGTCTCCTTTTTTGGCATAGCTTTGACTTGAATATATAACGATAATATAGTATAAATTAAGGTAGCAGGACAGTAGAAATTATCTATATTTTATATAGATGCAGCTATAATGTGTTAAGGTGAGTTATGAGATGAAGAAAAAAGATAAGACGAATAAAGGCGCCAGGCTGATTATATCGTTCATTTTGGTTTTTTGTATGTTGGGAGCAGTTGTATTTTCGGTGTCATGGAAGATTTCGGAGGAGATGTCGGCTTCGGCAATCGATAATCTGAGTGAGAGTCTGAATTTAATTGAAGGTACGATAGAAGCGATACTGCAAAAAGAAGCAGAATTTCAAAAACTGATTGCGCAGGAGATTGCAACAATGGAAGATTCAGAAGAATTTGTTCATTCTTGCAAGAAGAATCAGACAATGGTGAAGATGTCTTTGATTTTGTCTGGAAAAACAGAGGGAATTTCCAATACAGGGGGGATTTTTTCGGAAGAGGAGCTGGACTTTTCATCAGGTAAGACGGTAGACGGACTTCCGATTTCTGAGTCTTATGTCAATGATATGGGTACTTGGGCGTACACGATGAAATGTCCTGTATTGAAAGGAAAGCAGGAGTTGGGGACCCTTTATATAGAGTATATTTATGATTCTTTTGAGAAAACTCTGCCGGGAGGATTTTATAATGATAGCGCGATGCTTTATATTATGGACGCAGAGAGTGAGAGGCTTGTTCTGAAACCAAAAGGAGCGGGTGAAAGAAATGCGGGGCATCTGAATCTTGAGGATTTTTACCGGGCTAATAATATTCTTGAATCGAACGTTCATGAGAAGATAACAGAGAGCGTGAAAAACGGGGATAATATTATGTTTTATCATGATATCCGGAACAGAGATTCTCTGATTTTTATGTGGTCGGTTAATGACGGTTCTATCTACTTGATTGGATATGTACCGATTGAGGCAATACAGCAGGAAGGACGATCGGTGAATCAGAATATACTGATTGTTGTGATTGTAATGCTGACGGCATTCTTCCTCTGTTGTCTTCTCTTCTATCTGAATCAGAAGCAGCAGAGCAGAATCAGGAAAGAGAGGGAAGAAGAGCGGGAGGTGCATAACAAACAGCTTGCGGAGGCGCTGCAGGCAGCGCAGATTGCAAGTAATTCCAAGACCACGTTCCTGTCGAATATGTCCCATGATATCCGTACGCCGATGAATGCGATTCTTGGATTTACGACGCTGCTTGCAAAGGACGCGGATAATCCGGTCAGAGTAAGAGAGTATACAAGGAAGATAACAGCCTCCGGTCAGCATCTTCTCAGTCTGATTAACGACGTGCTGGATGTTTCTAAGATTGAAAGCGGCAAGGTTGTACTGACGCTGGGTGAATTTACCTTGAAGAATCTGGTATCTTCTGTAGATGCAATTATCCGTCCTATGGCAAAGGCAAAGGAGCAGAACTTTGACGTTTCTGTAACAGGGGTAAAACATGAGTATCTGGTGGGGGATGAGACCAGAATGAATCAGATATTGATTAATCTTCTTTCTAATGCGGTAAAATATACGCCGGAGGGAGGTAATATCTGGTTTCGGATTATCGGGCTGAAGCAGCATTCCAGTCAGTATGAACATATTCGTATTGAGGTGGAGGATGATGGTTACGGAATGTCGCCGGAGTATCTGGAAGTTATTTTTGATGCATTTACAAGAGCGGAGAACAGTACAACGAATAAAGTTCAGGGTACGGGGCTTGGCATGGCTATCACCAAAAATATTGTGGAGCTTATGGGCGGACGCATCGAGGTGTTTAGTGAGGAGAAAAAGGGAAGTTTATTCCGGGTAGAACTGGAACTTCGCATACCGGATGGACAGACAGATGAAGAATTCTGGAAGCAGAGCGGAATCGCCCGGATTCTGGCAGTGGATGATGAGCCGGAGAATTGTAAGAGTATACAGATGCTGATGAAAGATCTGG
>CAOKJI010000360.1 GCA_948468495.1 uncultured Dorea sp.
AAACGCCCACCAAAAGTACCCGTTCTTTAGTCTTTTCTATCTCAAACATGTCCACATTCCCATTCTATTGCTGCGTCTCAAAAAATTCTGCTTCCCTGGCTGCTCTGGCGTCGTCCGGGTAATCAGCCGTATATTCTGCAAGCTTCGCCTTCGCATTCTCCCACTCGCCGCACTGCTCGTAAGCTGCAATCTCGTTAAACCGCATCTCCTGCAGCATCTCTTCGCCGCAGTCCTCCAGAGACATGCCAAGATTATAGTAATTCAGCGCCGCCTTGCCATTTCCTAACTGCATCTCGCAATTTCCCAGAAAGTTATAAATCGTCGCCGTCTTCTCTGCCCCATTCTCCAACGCGGCTTCAAATGCATTCCGGGCCGCCTCATACTGACCAAGCTCCCACTCGGCAATCCCGATTCCCCGGTAAGCTTCTCCCGCGTCCCTGTCCTTCTTTGCCGCCTCTTTGAACTTATCCACTGAAGCCTCATACTCCCCTGATTCCAGTGATTCCAGCCCCTGTTCCAGCGACTTGTTACCGCAGCCGGTCAGCGCAAAACAGACCAGCAGAAGCGTCATGACTACAATAAAATAATTCTTCTTATACTTCCACATATCTTGTACAATATCCTTTTCCAACATTCTTATATACTTATCTAAGCCGTATACTTCACAACCCACGCCGCATTGACAATTGATACCAGCATCACGCCCAAATCCGCCGAGACAACTCCCCACATGGAAATATATCCAAGAGCGGCAAGCGCCAGCACAATCACCTTAATCATCATCGCAAAGGAAATATTCTGTCCTACCACACGCATCGTCTCCTTTGCAATCTTAACCGCATCAACAATCCGAAGCAGTTCGTCATCCATAAGCACGATATCCGCAGCCTCAATCGCAGCCGCGGAGCCTAACGCGCCCATGGCTATTCCCACATCTGCTCTGGCGATAATCGGCGCGTCGTTGATGCCGTCTCCGATACAAGCTACTTTCTCCGAATCATCCTCCACACCAAGAAACTCTTCCACTAGTTCCAGTTTGTCACCCGGCATAAGATCCGAATACGCATAATCCATCTCAAGCTCTCTTGCCACACGGGCCGCCTCATTCCTCTCGTCCCCTGTAAGCATCACCAGCACAGCCTGATACTTCTCCTTCAGAGCCTCCAGCATATCTTTCGCGCCTTCCTTAATGGAATCTGAAATCACAATATATCCCGCATAGCGTCTTTTGATTATTACATATAATACGGTTCCCGGGCAATTCACATGATCTGTCTCAATCTGATACCGGTCCACCATCCGACGGTTGCCGATATGTACCCACTCTCCATCATACAGCGCGCTGACCCCATAGCCTGCATCCTCGCGGACTCTCTTTACCTTCGTCTTATCGTATCTGCCCTGATAGGCCGCCTTGAGCGACTGAGCAATCGGATGGTTGGAATAGCTCTCTACATGAGCCGCAATCTTAAGCAGTTCTTCCTCTGTCATCCCTATGGCCTTAATTTCCTGAACCTGAAATACGCCTTCCGTCAAAGTCCCCGTCTTGTCAAATATAAATGTATCCGTCTTGGCAAGATTCTCCAGATAATTGCCGCCCTTTACCAGAATTCCCTGCTTAGCGGCGCTTGCAATGCCTCCCAAAAACGCCACCGGCGTAGACAGCACAATTCCTGCCGGGCAGGCTGCAATCAGAACCACCAGTCCCCGGTAAATCCAGGTCTCATCTGCCCCCGGCGCAAAGGTAAGCGGCGGTACCACCATCATTAACAATGCAATCAGCGCAATAGACGGAGAATAGAATCTGCTGAATGCGGTAATAAAGCTCTCGCTTTCTGAGCGGTTCTCCTGCGCCTCTTCCACCATCTCCATAATTCTGGAAACTGTAGAATCCTCATAGAGCGCCAGCACCTTTGCCTCAATCACTCCTGTCAGATTAATACAGCCGCTGTAAATCATATCTCCGGGAACCACCGTCTGAGGCAGAACTTCACCGGTCAAAGCCTTTGTATCCAGCGTCGTCTTCCCGGTAAGCACCATCGCATCCGCCGGAACCCGCTCGCCCGGCTTAATTACAATTCGGTTAAATAGCTTTAACGCAGAAGGCTCCACCTTAAATTCCTTCCCCCGTACAATCCGGGTCGCATATTCCGGACGAATGTCTATCATATCTGCAATCATCTTCTTCGTCCGATCTACAGAAGCCGCTTCAAAGATAACCCCGATTTCAAACAGCAGCATTGCCGCGGACGCCTCCACATATCTGCCCACTCCAAATGCCCCCACTGTAGCAAGTATCATCAGAAGATTCTCGTCAAACACTCTCTTCTTCAGAAGATTGTCACGAAATCTTCCAAATGCTTCAAATCCAATCAGAAGATACACCAGAAGAAATACCAAAAATCTCAAATCATCTGACATATGATATCTGCCTGACGCTATAACTGCCGCTCCATATGCAATTACACCTGCTGCTAAAACCAGCATTTTTATCTTCGTCTGCTTCGTCATCCTCTTCCCCCGCCTGTCATTCTGCAATATGCTCCATTCCCTGACTGATAATCGTCTGAATATGCCCGTCTGCCAGCGAATAGTACACCGTCTTGCCATCTCTCCGATTCTTCACCAGCTTCATCTGCTTTAATATACGAAGCTGATGGGAAATCGCGGACTGCGTCATCTCTAAAAGCTCCGCCAGATCACACACGCACACCTCAGCCTGAAGAAGCGCACACAGAATGCGGACCCTGGTCCCGTCTCCAAACACTTTGTAAAAATCCGCCAGCTCCTTGATCGTCTTGTCCGCCGGCATCCCGCTTTTCACTTTCTGAATCGTTTCCTCATGTGTCGCCACGATATCGCAGCATTCCACCTCTATATGATTTTTCATCCTTTTTCCCTTCATACATATGAATATGACTTCATGTGAACAAATACTCACTTAATAATTATGCCAAATATACAAATATATTTCAATATCTGAAATAGAAAAGACACTAAAGTTAAGATTTTTGTAACCTTAGTGCCTTTCTAATTCCGTTTACAATTTTTTCCCCGCATACAGCGCCCGAATGGAATTCAGCACGCACAGCATTGCAACTCCCGTATCGGCAAATACAGCCATCCACATATTGGCAAAACCCATAAATCCAAGAATCATAACCAGAGCTTTTACAGCCAGAGCAAATACCACGTTTTGCACTGCGATATTCCCGGTAACCCTTGCAATACGAATGGACTCCCCAATCGCTTTCACAGAAGAATTCATAAACACCACATCCGCCGCCTCAATTGCCGCATCCGCGCCGCTTCCCATGGCTGCTCCTACATCTGCTCCCGCAAGCACCGGCGCATCGTTAAT
>CAOKJI010000361.1 GCA_948468495.1 uncultured Dorea sp.
CTTGATTGTAAATAAATACAGCTTCATAGGCAATCAAATCTGTCTGCCTTAAAAAGAGACACATCCATATCCGTACGATTTCCGCAGTGGTAATCCGCAAGCAGCTCACAGAATTTCGGCGCAATCATCAGTCCATGCCCCGAAAAACCGCACACATGGACTAACCCTTCTGCATTCACCGACTCCCAGATGAACGGTGAATAATCCGGCGACACATCATAGACTCCTTCATATTGGCGGATAATCTTCGCCTGCCGGATGGCCGGAATCAGGCGCGCATTCAGCGCTGCCGCCTCTTCCATAAAGCTCCAGTCGAGAGCTGTCCCCTCAAACACATGGTTCTCGGCCTTCCCCATCATCAGAGACCCGCAGGGACTCTGTTTCATCCAGTTGCCGTCGTCCATGTCAATTATCATAGGAAGAATCTTCCCGTCTTTACCCAGATGCCGGAATTTTTCCGTAACAATTGTCTGCCTCAGTTCCTTCCGGATGGGCAGCACATCGCCAATCTTCGCCGCCAGTTCCGGCGCCCCGGTATTCGTACAGTTATAGATTCGTTCTGCTTCAAAACTTCCCTCGCTGGTTATAACTCCTTTCACTTTCTGATTCTCAACAATAAAGTCTGTCACTTCCGTCTCCGTCAGAATTTCCACTCCCATTCTTCCAGCTCCCAGCCCATAGGCGAAAGTACAGTGAAAGGGATTCACATTGCCGTCGTTTCTGCTCCAGATAACGGCTTTGATTCCCTCCGTATTCATCTCCGGGAGCAGCCGTCCAGCTTCCTGTTTTGTAATTATACAGGTGGGTACTCCCTGCCCGTTCTGAAACCGGATGACCTCTCTGTATTTCTCAAGCACTTCCTCCCTGTATACCGGAAAATAGTATCCGTTTTGAATCACTTCACAGTCGTAAGGGTATCCGGTATATGCATTTAAATGCTCAAAGATTTCAAGAGACGCCCTGCTCAGCTCTATATACAGGGGCGTCGACCAGAACTCCCGAAATCCCGCGTTGCACCGCCCGGTCGCGCCCGCCGTCAGGTAACGCTTCTCTAAGAGAAGAATCCTTCCCGCCTTTCGTTTCGCCAGCTCAAAAGCAAGCCCGCAGCCAATAATCCCACCCCCAATCACAATCACGTCAAAATTCCTTTTCATCTTTCTTCCTGCCTTTTTTCTCATAATAAGCACGTTCCAGCACCGCGATATCTATCGGGTTAACTGGAGGACGGAAGGTTGGTATCATAACGTCTTCCACCGGAATCTGATAATAATCCGCAATTTCCCTTGCAATAAGCAGGATGCAGGTCTTGCCTTGGCAGCTTCCCATCCCCGCCCGGGAAATACGCTTAATCTCTTCCACCGTCCGAAATCCCATCCCGATATATTCCATCAGCTTCTCTCTGCTCAAATCTTCGCACCGGCAGATGATTGTCTCCTCTCTCATAACTTCCAATCCTCCGTCACGATATTTCTGACCTGCATTGCATATTCTTTCGGAATCTCCAGGGATACAATCCAGGTAAAACTCCCCTTTCTCTCTTCCCGTACCTTTACCACCCGAAATTCTCCAAGTACCCTGCCCTGTCTGTCACATCCCTTCACATAACTTCCAGCTTCCGGAAGGGGGAGCATTTCATAGGGAAGTTTCAGCAGCGCCGTCTGCTCTGAATAAGTCATATCTATATGAAAAATAGCCAGACCCGGACAAACGCTCATGCAGAGGCCGCATCCATTGCAGCGCTCATAATCTACCTGAGGGATTCCGCTGATGGTATCCATCCGCACCGCATTCCGGGAACATATCGCGGCACAGGGGTTGCAGGCAATCCCCTGTCTGCACTCAAAAACGGCTACAGGCCCCCTGTCAAACCGCTCTCTTGTCATGCCCTCCGGTATTTCACACTGGACTGCTTCCATTTACCCCGCCTCCCTCATCCTCCAGATTCCCTGTCTGACCTTCGCTCCCACAGGGCCTTCCCGCATTGCCCCAAGTTCTTTCAGGGCCTGTTTTCTGTCATTGCTCAGAGCTTTGTCGGTTCCTTTCAGTTCCAGAGCCGCCGATATTCCTGCAATCCGTCCCTCAATCAGCGCGGACGACGCCTCCTCAATTCCACTTAAGTCCCCCGCCGCAAATACGCCCTTTCTGGATGTTTCCATATATTCTGTAGTCAGGGGCACGTATCCTCCAAGCTCGGCAATGTATTTCATCTTGCAGCCTCCCTGCCAGCAAAGCTCTGCCAAAGGCTGCAGCCCCACTGCAAGACAGACGCAGCCGCATGCATAGTCGCGCTCCGTCCCGGGAATAAATCCCCTCTTCCCGTCAATTGCAGCCACAACAACGCCTTCCACGCTTCCTCTTCCGTAGGCCCTTCGGACAGAATAGCCCGTCAAAATCGGAATCCCCATTCTTCTGAGCTTTGCCGCATGCACCTCAAATCCTCCCACCGCTTCCGACGCCTCCACAACCGCAAGAACTTCCACTCCCGCCTGCCTGAGCTGATAGGATACAATCAGCCCGATATTCCCGGAACCGACCATAACCACTTTCTTGGCCGGCCTCACGCCATACAGATTCATCAGGGTCTGCACCGCCCCCGCGCCGTAGACTCCCGGCAGGTCATTTCCTTCAAAGGGAAGAAATTTCTCGCTTGCTCCGGTACCCAGAATGATTTTCTTTGCCCGAATCTCTACGTAATACCCTTCATGTTCACAGGTAATCACGTCCTGTTTAAACCATCCCTGTATCGCAGCGTTCACCCAGACCTCCGCCCTGTTAAGGCAAAGCAGCCTGTCTTCAAGCTCCCTGGCAATCTCAAATCCTCTTTTTCCCGCACACTGCCTGGCGTCTCCAAAAAACTTATGGGTCTGCTTGGCAAGCTGGCCGCCCAGATGGTCCTCCCTCTCACACACAAGCACCGAACACCCGGCCTCTGCCGCGGCGATTGCCGCGCTTAATCCCGCAGGCCCCCCGCCTGCAACCAGCACGTCAACAAATTTCATAATACTCACCATACCTTCCAGAAAAAAATAACCTATAAGTAGTACTCACTCTCAACTATCATACCCTGTCTGCACTTTGTAACACAGATTCTCACATGCTCCACACCGTCCACCCGCATCGAGCAGCTGCAGCAGTTCCCAATCCCGCAGAACAGTCCCCTTGCCCGGTGAAGCCCTACGCTTCGCCCAAATTCTGGCATCCCGGCAGCTATCAGGGCCGCCGCCACCGTCTCATTGGTATATCCTTCAATTGCTTTTCCGTTAAAATAAAAATCAACCCTCTCCCCACGATTCACCCTTCGTATGGGATGTTCATCTATTCTCATATAACACGCCCCGCTTAGAATAAAAAATCTCTTTCT
>CAOKJI010000362.1 GCA_948468495.1 uncultured Dorea sp.
TTGTCATAATATTCATATGGCAGACCGTACATATATGCCTTCTCCGGCATGGTCTGATGGAACGCGGTATCAAATACAGCCACCATCGGAGTATTCGGCATCAAAGACTGACAGGCATTGATTCCGATTAAGTTGGCCGGATTGTGAAGAGGCGCAAGGTCGTTGCACTCTTCAATGGCCGCTTTTACCTCGTCTGTAATCACAACAGACTTGGTAAACTTCTCGCCGCCGTGTACCACCCGGTGGCCGACTGCGCCAATCTCATCCAGACTCTGAACCACGCCGGTCTTTTCGTCTGTCAGCGCGTCGATTACAAACTGAATTGCCTCTGTATGGGTGGGCATAGCCTTCTCAGAAACTGCCTTCTCCCCGCCTGCCGGCTGGTAGGTCAGCCGTCCGTCAATTCCGATTCTCTCGCAGAGCCCCTTTGCAAGAACCTGCTCGGATTCTGAGTTAATTAACTGGAATTTTAAAGATGAACTTCCGCAATTAATCACTAATACATTCATTGGTATCTACCTCTCTTCATTTCTTATTTGTCTGCTGCCTGAGCCTGTACTGCTGTAATTGCAACAACGCCAACGATATCGTCTGCGCTGCATCCTCTGGACAGGTCGTTTACCGGCGCTGCAATTCCCTGGGTCATTGGTCCGTAAGCCTCTGCCTTTGCCAGCCTCTGCACCAGCTTGTATCCGATATTTCCAGCATCCAGATCCGGGAATACCAGCACGTTTGCCTTACCTGCAACCGGGCTGTTTGGCGCCTTAGAAGCGCCCACAGAAGGAACGATTGCCGCGTCAAGCTGAAGCTCGCCGTCTACCATCACGCCCTCCGGCGCGTTCTCATTGGCAATCTTCACTGCCTCTACTACCTTATCTACATCTGCATGCTTCGCGCTCCCCATAGAGGAGTGTGACAGCATGGCAACTCTCGGCTCATCGCCCACTAAGAGCTTGAAGGACTCTGCTGCAGACAGAGCAATAGCCGCCAGCTTCTCAGAATCCGGATTCTGCTCCAGACCGCAGTCGGAGAATACGAAGGTTCCGTTCTCGCCCATATCGCAATCCGGCACTACCATAACGAAGAAAGAAGATACCAGCTTGGTTCCCGGCTTAGTCTTCAAAATCTGCAGGCATGGCCTTAAGGTATCCGCTGTGGAATGGCATGCTCCGGATACCATGCCGTCTGCGTCGCCCATCTTCACCATCATAACGCCGTAGTAAGTATAACTCTTAAGCAGAAGCTCTCTTGCCTGCTCCTGCGTCATACCCTTCTTCTGGCGAAGTTCTACCAGTTTGGCAATATACTCTTCCGTCTTATCGCTGGTTGCAGGATCTACGATTACTGCCCCTGAAATATCGAAAGAACCTTTATTCTTTGCGATTTCTTCCTCGCTTCCAATCAGAACCAGCTTCGCGGTGCCTTCCTTCAAAATCTTCTCTGCAGCCTCATAGGTTCTTGCGTCCTCTGTCTCCGGAAGAACGATTGTCTTAACATTTGACTTTGCTTTTGCTTTGATTTCATCTATAAATCCCATGATTTAAAGACTCCTTTCCATATTTTCTCAGATAATTTTATTATAATACAAAGAATCCTCATGGACAAGGTTTCTTTCCTGTTAAATTCCTGTCAACATGTTTTATTTCCCATGCAATCCGGCGATTGGAATTTCCTCCATGTATCTACCGGCACAGACTTCAAAATCGCAGCTCCATACTCCTATGTGATGATACGAAAGGGTTCTTTTTTGAAAATTACTCTACTGCGATAGAAAATTCATCATAAATTCCAACAGGTACATTCTCACCAAAAGAGTATTCTTCCATTGTCTCTTTTTCAAATCTGTATACTGTAACCATTTCTTTTGCAGGATCAACAATCCAATATTCCCTGACGCCTGCCGTTCGATATTTAAACAATTTTGTAAAATAGTCCATTGACCTGTTCCCTGGTGAAACAATTTCAATAACCCAATCCGGGGCGCCATTACATCCCCTGTCTGTTATCTTGTCTTTGTCACAGATAACAGATATGTCTGAGCGAATATAGCCATAGAGCGTGTCTGAAAATTCATTCCTACAATCTGCAGCCCCACTTCACGCCAGTGCGAACACATAGCTCACAATCGCAAAATACACACTGATGGTACTGATATCCACCAGGGTTGAAATCAGCGGCGTCGCCATAATCGCCGGGTCCAGACCCACCTTTTTTGCCGCCAGAGGCAGCGTACATCCCACCACTTTTGCAATCACAACCGTACATGCCATGGTCACTCCAATGGTAAACGCCATCAGCGCATCCCCCTGGCCCATCAGCATAATCCGCACGCCGTTCACCGTCGCAAGAATCAGGCTGATGCACACAGCTACTCTTACCTCTTTCCAGATGACCTTAAACAAATCCCCGAACTCAATCTCGCCAACCGCAAGCCCCCGAATCACCAGCGTAGAACTCTGGGAGCCGCAGTTTCCTCCGGTACCGGTCAGCATGGGCACGAATCCCGCAATCTGCGGCATCAGGGCAAGCGCGGCCTCATAACTGTTCATAATCATCTGGGTCACCGTCGCGGACAGCATCAGGAACAGCAGCCATGGAAGCCTGCTTTTTACATGCTCGAATACAGTTGTTCCAAAATAAGAATCATCTCCAGGATTGACGCCCGCCATCCTGCTGATATCTTCCGTTTCCTCTTCCTGCAATACCAGCATCGCGTCGTCAACCGTCACAATACCGACCATGCACATCTCATGATCCACAATCGGCAGGGCAATCAGACCATATTTCATAATGGTTCTGGCTGCATCCTCCTGGTCGTCGGTCGTATGCGCATAGAGCATGTTCGTGTCCATAATCTCTTCCACCATTCTGGACTCTCCGGTGGTCAGCAGATCCTTAATATCTACCACGCCGATCAGCTTCTTTTTCTCCGTCACATAGCACGTATAAATGGTCTCCCGATTCAGACCTACCTGCCGGATTTTAAGAATTGCCTCCTCTACCGTCATATCCCTCGAAAGCGCGATATAATCCACATTCATTACGCTTCCGGCGCTGTCCTCCGGATACTGTAAGAGCAGGTTAATCTGCACCCGTTTCTCTTCGTCGGTCGCCATAAGAAGACGGTCAACCACATTCGCCGGCATTTCCTCAAGCACGTCAACCGTATCATCCAGATACATCTCCTCCATGACTTCCTCAAGCTCCGAATCCGTCAGCGCATTAATCAGCACTTCCCGCAAATCGCTGTTCATGTAGGCAAATGTCTCTGCCGCCTCCTCTTTCACAAGCAGACGGAAAATCAGCACCAGCTGTTTTTCATTTACTTCCTCCAATATATCTGCAAGGTCAA
>CAOKJI010000363.1 GCA_948468495.1 uncultured Dorea sp.
AAATATAATTCGCCATTTCTGGAAAAGTAATTATTAGAACAGTCGAGCAATGAAAACCATAGGACAAATCAATAAACTGATTTATCCTATGGCTTTTTGCTTCAAATCACTGCCTTGTTATTGACAAATAAGATACACAGTTGTAGTTTGGATACAGAATGGCTTGTCCTATTCCTGATACTCTATCTCATATGTATTTTTTCCTGTTATCCGTATAGTAAGCTGATTGATGATAAGGCTTCGGCAACCACGAATGAGCGGTGATTTCCCTACCATTCGGTGTACACTCTGTTCAAGGTGAAGGACATGATTGCCAGCACGTTAGCCCGGATAGTGTTAGCGGGCCAGGTTGCATAGATTTCACTGGATGCGACATTTTTAATATAGTCTTTATATTTCACATAATAATTCCTGGCAGTGCTGTCTCTGGGACTGCCGTCATGTACCACGATATACTCTGGAACCACCACCCGGCTTAATACAATTTCTCCGCTTTCATTCACCGGCTTGATTTCGTCTTCCGGTATTTTGGGCGGGTAGGTGCCATATAATGTATGAGCCGGGATGACAAAGACTTCTTCTTCCGTTCCTGTGGTATCCAGAGGGTTTAACTGTACGTTCTGAATCGCCGTTGTATCGGCAAGTATTTCTGTGCCCGCAATGCTTACCGGTTCAAAACCGGGAGCCTGTATCTGCAGGGTGTACTCGGAGTATGGCTGAATATCGTTTTCCGGGTTTAAGCTGTATTCCACCGGAGGGGCGGACAGTTCTAAAACTTCAGTCTGCCCGGAGGAATCAGTGGTTACCTGCTCCAGCGTATTTTCCGGAACTCCGGTATATGAAATACTAATGGTTGCATCAGGAACCGGAAAAGAAGTGATTTGGGAAGTAATGTTAATCTGAAGACGTCCAATATCTGGAGTGTCAGAAGATGGAATAGGATCGCTCATTGTGTAACCTCGCAAATTCTGTTACAATTAATATATACAGATAGAAACAGATTGTGAATAAAGGCTGCTATTTACAGAGTAAGAAGCAATCAATAAAGTGTTAGATACGGGGAGAGATTATGAAGAAGAATAAGAGCGGCTGTCTGGGGCTTTTGCTAAAATTTTTGCTTATGTGGCTGTTTATTGTGCTGCTGATGATGGGATTCCGGTTGTTTAGAGAGTATCAGGCTGCTCAGAGTGGGAAGGAGTTGGAGGTCAGTCAGGAGATTCCCTTTCAGGAGGATTCTGAGGGGGAAGAGAGCTTTGCCCTTCATTATTATTATAGTCTTTTGAGTGACGGGAAAGAGAAGAAGATTTACCGGGAGATTTATCAGGGGATGAAGAATCGGGAGGATGAGATTTATATTCACTGTAGGGATGCGAATCAGGCAAATCGTATTCTTGGGGAGGTTTTGCGGGACTATCCTGAATTTTTCTGGTGTGACGGAGGCGCAAGCTCTACCTCATATGAGACGGATTCCGGGCAGGAAGCCTACACGATTGTGAGTCCGGAATATAATTGCTCTCCTGAAGAGAAGCAGGCCAGACAGGAAGAAATCGACAGTGCAGTCCAGGAAGCGCTGCAGGGGATTTCTATAGATGCATCCGATTATGATAAAATTTTATATGTATATGAATATATTGTTAACTCTGTTGAGTATGATTTGGAGGCTCCGAATAACCAGAATATATACAGCGCCCTGGCGGGGAAGCGTTCTGTCTGCGCGGGATATTCCAAAGCGGCCCAGTACCTCTTAGAGAGGCTTGGGATTACAGCAGTCTATGTGACGGGGAATGCGAACGGAGCAAATGCCCATGCCTGGAATCTGGTACAGTGCGAGGGAGAATATTATCACCTGGATACCACATGGGGAGACCCGGTATATCAGCTGGCGGAGGGGGAGGAAGCCCCTCAGTGGGAGAATATTACATATGATTATATGTGCTGCAATGATGCGGAGATATACCGTACCCATCAGGCGGACGCCGAGTATCCGCTGCCGCAGTGTACCGGTATGACTTGGAATTATTATGTGGTAAATGGGATGTATTATGACAGCTATGACAGTAATATGGCGTTAAATGCGCTGAACGGGGCAATTAACGAGAGGCGTAACCCGACTATATTCAAATATTTTGATGAAGCAAGTTATCAGCAGGCAAAAGAAGAGATTCTTGGGAATCTGGTTCATTCCGCTGCTCAGAATTTGTGCAGTATTTATGGATTGGGAGAAGTACAGTATTATTATGAAGACCGGCCGGAACTCTGTAAACTGACGATATACTGGCAATATTAAAAAAATGTTTCTTAATTCCCCGCTTCCTAATTATTAAGGCTTTCCAGGCAGGCCGGATAACTTCTGAACAGTAAGATATCGGCAGAATATCGGCAGAAAGCAATTTTCAAATATACTCTAGGGTTGAAAAATACAGGAACTTGTTGTATAATTTCTACAATTTGTGCAGTTATATTTTAAGAGAAAACTCAGAAAGGGAACAGGTGAGTGTATGAAAGCATTTCTTATCTTAGAAGATGGGACAGTCTTTAACGGAACCAGCATCGGGTCGCCGAGGGATGTAATCAGCGAGATTGTGTTCAATACTTCTATGACAGGATATTTGGAGGTATTGACAGACCCATCTTATGCCGGACAGGCAGTAGTAATGACCTATCCGTTAATCGGTAATTATGGAATTACCCCGGATATGGAATCAAAGAAGGCATGGCCGGACGGATATATAGTAAGAGAGCTTTCCCGTGTGGCAAGTAATTTCCGCTGTGAAGGAGAGTTGGAGGAGTTTCTTATTAAACAGGATATTCCGGGGATTGCGGGGATTGATACAAGGGCTCTTACGAAGCTTCTCAGGGAAAAGGGTACCATGAACGGTATGATAACCACCAATGAGAACTATCATCTGGAAGAAATCATTCCGCAGCTTAAGAGTTACCGAATCGGGGATGTGGTTTCCGAAGTCACCTGCACAGAGAAGGAAGTTCTTTCTGGAGAAGGATGTAAGGTTGCGCTTATGGATTTCGGCGCAAAGAATAATATTGCCAGGTCTTTGAACGTCAGAGGCTGTGAAGTGACCATTTATCCGGCACATACGGCTGCTGAAACTATCATAGCAAGTCATCCGGACGGGATCATGTTATCCAATGGACCCGGAGACCCGGAGACGAATGTTTCTATTATTAAAGAAGTCAGGAAATTGTCAGACACAGATATTCCAATCTTTGCAATCTGTCTGGGACATCAGCTCATGGCTCTTGCTCATGGGGGGAAGACGTATAAGCTGAAATACGGCCATCGCGGCGGTAATCATCCGGTGAAGGATCTCACTGACGGACGGGTGTAT
>CAOKJI010000364.1 GCA_948468495.1 uncultured Dorea sp.
ACTCTTGGCAATAATGGAAACATGGCTTGTAACGCCGCCTTCCTCAGTAATAATACCTTTTACCAATGAAGGATTAATCTTAACTGTATCTGAAGGATACATATCCCGGGCCATAACTACAACCGGCTCTGTAATTCCCCCAAGGTCCGGAAGCTTCACTCCCTTAACCCCGGCCAACAGACGCTTACCGATATCTCTTACGTCCGCTGCTCTCTCTTTCATGTATTCGTCATCCATAGATGCGAAAATCATGGCAAATTCATCTATGGTCTCACTGACAGCCTGCTGAACATTCTTTTTGTCATTCTTAATTCTGCCTTCTACTCCATCCTGCAGCATGAAGTCATCTGCAATCTCTAAATGCGCTGCAAAGATCTCATTCTTCTCTGCCAGCTTGTTAAGTTCAGCGATAACCGCCGCCTTAGAAGCGGCAAACTTATCAATCTCAGCCTGCGCCTGATCTTCTGTGATAGATGCAGTATCAGGAGTCAAATCCGGCTCAAGATATAAATAAATCTTCTCAACGGCAATACCTCTCGACGCCGTCTTCTCAACGCGAATCTGTTCCATCTTACTCTCCTAATCCACTTTCAATTGCTTCAATTACTGTCTTGAGAGCTTCTGCCTCGTCTTCTCCGTCACACTCAACTGTGATTTCTGTTCCGCATTTGATAGCTGCTGACATAAGGTTCAAAACACTCTTAGCCTGAAGTCTCTTCTCTCCAACAACCAACACAATGTTGGATTTGAACGGAGCTGCTGTCTTAGCCAGTGTTGCTGCCGGTCTGGCGTGAATTCCTGTAGGATTTGAGATTGTTACTTTCTGAGATACCATTGATATCGTCCTCCCTTATTGTTATATTTGCTTAATATTCTGTGTAAAGTCCCAGTCAATACTATACACATTGTTATCTCTAAGTATACCCTTTTCAGTTACGCTTGTCAAACCTTTGCATAATAATTTGCACAATAATTTTCCTTTTTTGCACGATGTATTATGAACGTCGCTCCATTTTCATATTCTGCCCTATTACATACGCAACCAGATATCCAAAAGCGACGCTTTGTTTGCAATACAGGTTAACAATACGGGAATTTCTGCTCGCCAATTGCCTTATTCACAACGCCGCCGATTCCTGTATATATCAGCCAGATTCCCAGAATACCAAGTCCAATTCCTCCAATCAGGCCGCCTGCCTGCAGACCCGTCAAATACATGATGGAAAGTCCCAAAAAACCAACTGCCGACGCCCATATACAACACCCTGCAATTTTGCATCCTCCAAATGCCAGCCATCCGATAAAGATTAGCATAACTACGCCTACCAGATACGCACATCCATCAATCAGCGCGGCGTCTCTTACAAATTCTGCCGGAACCTCTTTACCGCTCACAAAATAAACTAAATTCATGACGCCTTTTACAAAATTCTGCCCCATCAGAACCACACTCAATACGGCATTACAGGTAGCTCCAACAATATCTCCACTTCTATACATTAACACAACCGTAATAATAATCATTGGATACGCTGTAATAACCCATGGTATCACCTGAATAACCGCATTCGGGCCTGCCGCTCCAAACATAATTGGAAATTGTGCTACAATCAACAATCCCAAAAGAAGATTACACGCCTCCGCTGAACTCGCATATCTATTCTGTTCCATAAATATTCCGCCTTTCCGAACGAGTATTTTGTGCTTTTATACAAGCGTATCTCCACCGTCCACTATGATAAACTGACCTTGTACATAGCTGGAAGCATCGCTTGAAAGGAACAGTACAGCTCCATTTAGCTCATCTTCTTTTCCTGGTCTTCCCGTAGGATTCTTTGCTCCGAACGCATCTTTATAACCAGGCATAGCAAGTAAATCTTCTGTCATCTCCGTAGGGAATAAACCAGGCCCGATGGCATTGACTGTAATACCGTATTTCGCATAAGTTCCCGCCATTCCCTTCGTAAGACCCAATACGCCGCCTTTGGTAGCATTATAAGAATGTCTTGCAATCACATCATCTTTATCTGAATACAGCGCATTTACAGATGCAATATTTACAATCTTTCCATACTTCTTTTCTTTCATATATGGAAGCGCATATTTTGCTGTCAGCATTGGTCCGGTCAAATTCGTATTGCATGCGCGGTTCCAGCCTTCTATATCCATTGCATCAACTCCGCCAAGC
Organism: uncultured Dorea sp.; assembly: GCA_948468495.1. The sequence continues at coordinate 2,189 of CAOKJI010000364.1, forward strand.
ACTACGATGCCAGCTGCATTTAATAGAATATCTACCGTACCAAATTCGCTGATAATTGTATCAAATGCGTTTTTCACATCTTCTTCTTTGGACACATCACATCGGATTGCAATTGCTGTTCCTCCAGCTTCCTCAATCTTCTTTTTCGTAATTTCCAGTTTTTCTAATCTTCTGGCCAATATCGCAACCTTCGCTCCCGCTTCTGCGTATGCCACAGCCGCTGATGCCCCCAATCCAGAACTTGCTCCGGTTACCACTGCTACCTTACCAGTCAGCTCAAAATATTTATTCATGAATATATTCTCCTTCTTCTATTGCTTTTTCATCGAAATCATTTCATTAAAATCTATTCTACAGACATTGTCATACGATAATCGTCATGTTTAAAAAATGCATACGGCAGGAAATCTTCCTCATCAACTTCTGCCAGATATTTTGCACTTCCCCGCATATCCAGCGTCGCAGCAAAGCAGGCAACCACTTCTTTCACCGGAATCTGTCCGTAAATATCAAATGGCGTATCTGTTAACTGAACCGTACAATTCTCCATTATCACAGGATTCGTCGCAATATTTTCAAAATGCGAATCTATCAAATGTATCGGCTCCAGCCCCGAACCGTCAGCTTTTACGGAGTACTTGAAATGGAAGTTATCCATACTTCCTCCTCCCATACCTTCCGGACCGGCGCCTTTGATATCAGCCTCAATCCGTAATACTTCCTGTCCGAATCTCGATACAGTTCCTACATATTTTTTACCATCATCCTGAACCGTAGTAATACCCAGTTTCTTAGGCTCTGCAAGTCCTTCCCTTCCATAGATTACTGCCAGATCGGTATCCATCACATATGCTAGTCCCCAGCTTCCCACAATATCTTTATATCTGCACTGCAAACCGCATACCAGACCGGAAAACTGATCACCTTTTGACAATGCAAAAGTGACAATCGGCTCATCAGGCTCAAGGGGCGCGGGAAGTATTTCTTTTACCCACTCTTCATCTACTTTACATACCGTAATATAATTTCTGGTATTTGTAAAATGAGGCGTCTGAAACATTTTCAACATTTGCTTTGCTTCCTCTTTTGACATTTTAATCTTCATAATAAAATTCTCCTCTCAAAATTATTCCACCTGTTCGGCCCAGAACTG
>CAOKJI010000365.1 GCA_948468495.1 uncultured Dorea sp.
ACTGCCGGAGCCGTTACACCAAGATAGTTTGCCATTTCTTCCTGCGTCATATTCCTTTCTTTGCGATTCTTCCGAATTATCTGTCCAATCTGCATAAAATTCCCCTCCTCAGGTGATTTGCATTAGCGCGCGTCCCCAAAATTGCTTTCTGCAGGATGCCGTCCCAGCTTGCATCAGATTTTATGCTGGATTTGGGGACACGCGCCTTTACTGATTCAAGCATATCAGAATTAAAATGCTTTTACAACTGAGACGGCGTTAAATATTGTTTACTTTTTTTAACTAACAGTTATGCTGCAGTTCAACTTCAGCGCCGTCCTCAATCCGCTGTATACCTCCCAGCATCTGAATAGCTTTTAGAACGCGTCCCCTGCCATTTTTTAGTTTTGGAGATTTCTGCCAACGAAGTAATTACGCATTTTTGTTGATGAGGCGGCCATTTCGGTAAATGCAATCATCGCCAGAAAAAGGATAATTCCAAGACAGGACAGACATTTCCCAGCCTTCATTCCCGGCGCATGATAGACTATCTTAATCTGATGTTCCCCCGTACGGACAGCGCACCCCAAGAATGCCTTATTTACCTTCTCCGCAACGGCCCTTTTTCCATCCACAAAGATTTCAAACCCCTTGTCGTAAGGAATCGAAGTGATAAAATACCCTGTTTTCCGCACCTTTATACTGCCCTGAATCCGACTTCCCTTTGTCTGAGCCCAGTCTACTTTAAAAGGAGACTGATATAACATTTTATCTGTTTCTTTTGCATCTTTCAGCACAGTGGAATCTGCCAGAAAGCATTTCACGCCCGAAATTTCGTAATCTCCCTTCCCAAACTCAAGATATACGTCCGATACTCCCGCTTCCAGCGCCGTCACATAGGTAAATTCTGTATTTCCATTATAATAGATATGATTCTTAGCGCTTAACTTATTGCGGATTCCGTTCACCCACACAGCCACATCCCGATTGGGATAAAGGTTCTTTATCTCAAACTTTAGAAAAACCAGCTTTCCCTCTGCCGCCTCTTCCTTCTCCTCTGTTCTGTTACAGAAAACCGGCTGCACAGCCGAATCACTACCCGCGCCTGTCTCTATCCGGCATACTGCGCCTGCCTTATGTTCCGCCTTAATATGGTAAGACTCTTTTGTTAACTGCCGGATTGTCAGCCCTTTTTCTTTCGCCTCCGGCACATGGAAGCCTGCTGGAATTGTATTGGCTTCTATCTCATTTTTCCACTCTATTCCCTTACTCTTACTGTTTCCTACCACTGCGTAATTCATAAGCGCCGTCTGGTTACAGGGAAATTCCAGTTTATCATAGTCCTGCTCTCCAACGATTTTATTCGTAGCGTAAGCAATCGGCGCCGTATCCCCGCTTCGATATATTACCTGTTCTTCTTCTCCCTCGCATAATTCATATCCTGACGCTGCCATCACTCCTTCATCCTCTGCCTTTCCTACCACATATTTCACTCCCATCAGTTTCCGATACAAGGGATTTTCTGACGCCGCCTGCATCAATTCATTGCGGAAAGGTTCTTCCACCCCAAATATTTCCTCTCGGAATTTACTGTAACCGGCATTACTGGCAGAAGAGTACAAAGAAGAAATCCATTGTCTCATATTCCAGACGCGGTTTAAGTTTGCCGACTTTTCCTCGTCATTACCGCTCTGCTCCAACCGCCAGAATCCATCTTCATTTACCAGCGTTCTCTCAATCAGTTTTCCGAATCCTTTATCCGTTATATGCTCATAAGTCCTTACATCCAGTTCTCCCCCGGCGCCGCTGTAGAAAAAACTTCCGCTAAGGAGCAGACAGATAACCGAAGGAATTGTCAAAAACAGCATACTGTCACACCGCCAGTATATACAGAAACATACTAAAAGCAGGATACTTTCCGCCAGAATCATATACCCCCTAAATGGTTCTCCAGCCAGCTCATTTCCATGAAAATAACTTACGAACAGCCATACAACGGTAAGAAAATATGCTATCATATTTACACCAAATGGTATTTCTCTATTCTTCTGCTTTTCCAAATACATTGCCGTCATATAGCACAGAAGCGGCAGGAATGGAATCAGCACCTTACCCCGCACATACAAACCGCCATTGAGAAGCCACTGAAAGAGCGGTATCACAAAGATGAGCAGACAGCCCGCATGCAGCATCTTCTGACTCCATTTCCGGTAAAATAACCCCGTAACCAAAATGGTAATCGCCATCGTTGTAAGACCGACTCCGTAGGCGCCATGAACCAAGCCTTCCAGCGGCAGCTCCGGCATCAGAAGTTTCCACACCTCCATACTTTTCCCAGTCTTTTGCCTCCCCAGTATCGCATAAGCTGTGGGCGCAAGAAGGAATCCGCTCATCAGAATTGCCGTAATCATCGGCGTCAGAAAGCGAACGCCGTCCCTTAGAAATATGCGGAGCGCTCTGAATACTCCCCGATATCTGCGCATACCTCTCCTTCTCCGGCGCATTATAAAGTTACTTTCCGCCCTCAGCGTTGTTCTACCTTCCATATACCGGCTCAGCCCATACAGCGTCAATACCAACATACCGCCAATACTATAATAAAAACTGCTCAGAATCATCAGAAACACACTAACCGCATAAAGTCCTGACCTGCCCTTCTCAAAATACCAATCCACGCCCAAAAACGCCATGCACAGAAACGGCATATAGTTCACAAACATTACCTGATGGCAGGATTGAAAGATAATCGGCCCAGCAAGGAGAAACAGTACCGATACCGGCAGGCTGATTTCCCATGAAAATCCTTTTCGGCATAGCCAGCGATACATCAGACTTACAGATACGATAATTCCGACGATACTGACAGCCATCAGATAATCTCCCATTTTTACAAAAGGAAGAGCATAGGAAAGTAAATAAACGGGACTGTATAATCCGTAATAGGAAAAATAGTAAATATTCTGCCCGCCTCCCAAATTCCCTGCAAACTCCGGAAACAATTCCCCGGTATCATAGAACTGCTGCCTGAAATAATCTGGCAGTACGCTGTGCTGACTGAGCCAGTCCACTTTTACACCGAATACGTTCTGTCTCCCGGTAAAAACCAGGCAGCATATTACCGTCAGCGCGCCAAGAAAGATATAAGGCAGCAGTCTTGTTATTTTATCTGTTTCAGCTATTCTTCTTCCGTCGGCTCTCCGTTTTCCTAATCCGTCTTTGATTCTTCCGGCAGTCTTTCCTGCTGTAATACTATTTAAGTCTTTTCCCGCCATATTTTCAATCCTTTCCCTGATATTGATTTCAATTTCCTTCACTATCCTCGCTGGAATCCCTCAATATAAAGATAGGACGATGTTTGG
>CAOKJI010000366.1 GCA_948468495.1 uncultured Dorea sp.
TTCTGCCACCGGTCAGCTCTGGGGCAATCCTTTGTATGAATGGAATTCTCACAAACGGGAAGGCTATTCCTGGTGGATATCCCGAATCGCGAATCAGCTTGAGATTCTGGATATCCTGCGGATTGACCATTTCCGAGGATTTGAAGCCTACTGGTCCGTTCCTTATGGGGAAGAGACGGCTGTTAACGGAGAATGGATAAAAGCTCCCGGAGAAAGCTTATTTACAGCAATTCAGAATGCTCTTGGCGATGAGCTGCCTATTATTGCAGAAGATTTGGGAATCATTACTCCAGAGGTAGAAGCCCTTCGGGATGCATTTGCATTCCCAGGCATGAAGGTTCTTCAATTTGCCTTTGAAGATACCGGGGAAAGCACATTTCTTCCCCATCACTATACTTCTCCAAACTGTGTATGCTATACCGGAACCCATGACAATGACACGACCAGAGGCTGGTATGAGACCTTAAGAAAAGACTGCCGCAAGAAGCTCAGACGTTACCTGAACATAGATAAGCGCGACAGCGTCAGCTATCATATGATACGCGCCTGTCTTGCAAGTACCGCCGCCTACGCTGTATTTCCATTGCAGGATGTGCTGGATATCGGCAAGGAAGGGCGAATGAATACTCCCGGCGTTGCAGCCGGCAACTGGAATTGGAGATTCCTCCCGGATGCACTGACGAAAAAACACGCAAAGAAGCTGAAAAAGCTGTCTCAATTATACGGAAGGTACTAAGATTATGATTCGATTTATATTTGTTGCACTGTTTTTATTCCTATTTCTACTGCTGGGAATCCCGATACTCCTGATTGAGCAGCTCGTCGGCCTGAAAAGCAAACAGGCCAAAGACTACTCTTCTCTGCGCATTGTACAATACGCATTCCGCTTCATCATCTGGATAAGCGGCGTGGACGTGACTGTCATTGGAGAGGAAAATATTCCGGACGAGCCTGTGCTATTTGCCGGCAATCACAGGAGCTATTTTGACATTGTACTGACCTATGCGCGCTGTAAGAGGCTTACCGGATATATTGCCAAAAAGGAGATGCTTCGCTATCCCCTTCTAAGAGACTGGATGAAATCGCTGTACTGCATTTTCCTTGACAGGGACAATGTAAGAGAGGGATTAAAGTCCATTCTGCAGGCTATCGATTATGTGAAATCCGGCGTTTCTATCTGCATTTTCCCCGAGGGAACCAGAAACAGGGGCGAAGAATTAAGCATGATGCCTTTCAAGGGCGGTTCCCTTAAAATCGCCGAAAAAAGCGGATGTGCAATTATTCCTATGTCGATTAATAACACAAATAATATTTTTGAGGCCCATATTCCAAAAATCAAAAAAACTCACGTGATCATCGAATATGGCAAGCCCATTTATCCCAAAACTCTGGATAAGGATACCCGAAAGCATCTAGAAGAGCATGTGCGCAGTATCATCCAGGAAACTATTAATAAAAATGCCTCGCTGGTATAGTGGAAACAGTACGCGAAAGCTTTTCATTTGTACATGCAGGTGTTATAATTATACGAAACATCACAATTTAAAGGAGTTTAATCATCATGAACCAAAGAGACTTAACCTTGCTGACTGATTTTTATGAGCTGACCATGATGCAGGGTTATTATGAACAGGGACAAAATGAAAAGGTGGTATTCGACGTGTTTTACCGCCAGAATCCCTGCAACGGCGGATATGCTGTATGCGCCGGACTGGAACAGGTTATTGAATATGTGAAGGGGCTCAACTTCACTTATGAGGACGTGGATTATCTGAGGAGCCTTGGCATCTTCAATGAAGATTTTCTGAATTATTTAAGTGGCTTCCATTTCAGCGGGGATATCTATGCGATTCCGGAAGGGACGATTATCTTTCCCAAGGAACCGCTGCTTAAGATTATCGCCCCCATTATGGAGGCTCAGCTTGTAGAAACTGCGATTTTAAATATTATCAATCACCAGTCTCTCATTGCTACCAAAACTTCCCGGGTGGTTTTCGCCGCCGACGGAGACGGCGTTATGGAGTTTGGCCTGCGCCGGGCGCAGGGACCGGACGCGGGATTATACGGAGCCCGCGCCGCGATGATTGGCGGTTGTGTGGGAACCTCGAACGTACTTGCCGGACAGCTCTTTGACGTGCCGGTGCTGGGAACCCACGCCCATAGCTGGATTATGAGCTTCCCGGATGAGTACACCGCATTTAAAACCTATGCGGAATTATACCCTGATAACTGTACGCTTCTGGTGGACACCTACGACACATTAAAATCCGGCGTCCCCAACGCTATCCGGGTATTTCAGGAGATGCGTGACTCCGGTAAGAAACTAACCAAATACGGAATCCGGTTAGACAGCGGCGATCTCGCATATTTATCTAAGGAAGCGCGTAAGATGTTAGATGCAGCAGGTTTCGGGACTGCGGTGATTGCCGCCTCCAACGATTTGGACGAATATCTGCTTCACGACTTGAAGGTTCAGGGAGCGGCCATTACCTCATGGGGCGTGGGCACCAACCTGATTACCTCTAAGGACTGCCCGTCTTTTGGCGGCGTCTATAAGCTTGCCGCTATCCAGAATGAAACGGGAGAGTTTGTCCCTAAGATTAAACTTTCTGAGAATACAGAGAAAATTACCAATCCGGGTAACAAGACGATTTACCGGATTTATGATAAGACAACCGGTAAGATCCGCGCAGACTTAATCTGCTTTGCCCACGAGACCTTTGATACCAGCAAAGACCTGGTGATTTTCGACCCAATTGAGACCTGGAAGAAAACCAGGCTGATTGGCGGTTCCTATACCATGCGGGAGATTCTTCTTCCTATATTTAAGAGCGGAGAGTGTGTCTACCAGTCTCCGTCTGTGGCAGAGATTGCCAAATACTGCCGCCAGGAGAAGAAGACTCTGTGGGAAGAGACAAAGCGTCTGTTCTATCCTCACAACGTATATGTGGATCTGTCTGATGAATTGTATTCTGTTAAGAAAGAGTTGTTGAACCAGCTTGGCAAAAACTAGAAGGAGTATATTTATGAAAATTATCGTATTAGCAGGCGGCTACAGTAACGAACGCGACGTATCCTTAAATTCCGGCGCAGGTATATGCCGGGCTCTTAGAGACCGGGGACATCAGGCTTATCTTCTGGATGCATTCTTAGGTCTTCCTGACGCCCCGGACCAACTGGACGAGGTTTTCAGGCTGCCGGACGGCGGTCTTTCCATCGCCTCTGATATCCAGGTAACCGAGCCGGATCTTGACGCTCTGTGGTCATCCCGTCCGGGCGATTTGGTAAGTTATCTTGGACCGAACGTGCTGGGGCTCTGCGCTT
>CAOKJI010000367.1 GCA_948468495.1 uncultured Dorea sp.
ATGTATCCGCCGACTCTCTTGGCTCTCTTTCGGTGTGCGGCTCCGAGATGTATTCACACTTCTCTCCTTCATGCGCCTCTCACCTGCCGGCCGCTCTCTGTAAGGGTGTGGGAACTGCTACTTCTTCTCTTCTTCGCCTTTGCTATTCTATTTATTGGAAGTCTAACCGATTTCCCATTCTTTGTCAAGCCATACTTCTTTACCGTCTGCTCTTCTTCTCATTCTCCGGTTCCGGCTCCATACTGAGCGGGCGGTCCTTGCTGTTCTCGATGTTATATTTCTCCTGATACCCGGTAAACAAATCCCTGTACTTCCTTGCATTCTCGGCAAGCAGCCTTCTGTATTCTTCTTTTCCGTCGTCCGCAATCGTCGATGTATGAATATGCATGTCCAAATCTGTATTTTTCACCTTAACCGTCGCGCTGGCAGCCCCGGTACAATGCGCAACGATACGGTCGAAACTGTTCAGTAAATCATTGAACACTGTTCCCTGGGCCAAATCGCATTCTCCATGACTCAGCCGAATCACATGACGCATCTTCAGCTCTTCACAGAGAGCTGTCACAACCGCCGCTAAAGACTTCACCCGCATTGCCTTTTCCTTATCATACTTCTCAACGCTCTGAACCGTCATCTCAGCCGTCTCACGCACCGCGTCCATAACCACATTTAATTCAGCCTGAGCCTCCTCGGAGAGCGAAATATTCCCCTCATGAATATTATTGGTTACCCTCGCCACATTCGACGCATAGTCTCCTACCCGTTCCAAATCGCTGATAATATGCAGATAGAGAGATACCTGTCTGGTCTGCATCGTATTCAGCTCTCTCTTGGTCAGCAGCATCAAATACTCCCCAAGTTTCGTCTCAAACTTATCAATCAAATCTTCCTTTCTCTGAACCTTACTGAACTTATCCTGACTGAACTCATTAATCAGATTCAGAGAGCGGCCCACGTTCTTACGAACCTTTCTGGCCATATCATTCATCACCCGTTTAGACTGTCCGATTGCCAGAGCAGGGTATCTGAGCAAACGCTCTTCCAACATATCAAAGTTAGCGTCGTCTTCTAAGTCTTCCTCCGTATCCTTAATCAGAGTCTTTGCCAGCTTCTCAAGTCTTGGTATAAATGGGAAGAGTACGCACACTGTCGCCACACGAAATACCGTATTTATCGTGGCAATCATAACCGGACTCATAACCGAATTTAAAAATGTAAAATGCACCACCGCATTCACACTGTAGAATACAATAGACCAAATCAGCATACCGAACAAATCATTCAGCAGATAAATAAGCGCAGTTCTCTTACCGTTCTTATTCGCGCCAATCGCAGAAATCAATACCGGACATGCCGCTCCTACGCCGATACCCAGAATAATCGGATATGCAGTTGCAAATGTCAGAGAACCGGTAACAGACAACGCCTGCAGAATACCAACTGAAGCCGAAGCGCTCTGTAATACCGCCGTAAATGCAATACCGAGCAAGATACCGGCTATCGGATTCGAGAACATGGTCAGCGTACTGGTAAATGCTTCGCTCTCCTTCAACGGCGCAACCGCCCCGCTCATAGTCTGCATTCCGAACATTAAGATGGAAAATCCCAGCATAATATTGCCCACATTCCGGTATACAGTTCTTTTTGAAACCATCCGAAGCAGCGTACCGGCAATTGCCACCACCGCGCTGATTGTCGCCGTAGATAGTATCCTGGCAATACCGCTTGAACCTTCTATGTATGAGAGGCAGAGTATCCAGCCGGTAATACTGGTACCGATATTCGCTCCCATGATAATACCAATCGCCTGTTTCAGCTTCATCATACCGGAGTTAACAAAACCAACCACCATAACCGTCGTAGCGGATGACGACTGAATAACCGAAGTAACGCCCGCTCCCAGCGCTACCCCCTTCAGCGATGTATTCGTCATCTTATAAAGAAATGATTCCAGCTTATTCCCTGCAACCATCTTGAGTCCATCACCCATAAGCGACATTCCGAACAGAAACAGCGCCACTCCGCTAAGCAATGATAAAACCATGGAAAATATGTCCATAACGTCCTCCTTTGTAATAGTACATCATTCTCTGATTCCTTCTAATCCATTTTTTACTATACCATTCCTGATTTCAAATGTCTACGCATATTTAATTTCTACCAGCACTAACCCCTGAGGAGGAGCAGTCACACCTGCCTCAGTACGTCTCCCTGCTTCTAATATCTCTTTCACCTTCTCAGGTTCATAGAACCCTCTGCCCACGCGAATCAGAGTTCCTGCAATAATTCTTACCATATTGTACAGAAAACCATTTCCAGTAATCCGAATAATAATCTCTTCCTCACTTCTGGTAATCTGTATCTCATACACCGTCCGTATCGTATCTGCAGTATTGGTTCTCACATTGCAGAAACTGACAAAGTCATGCTCCCCTGCCAGATAAGCCGCCCCTTCTCTCATTCGCTCTATATCCAGCGGAAAAGAAATATAAGCAGCCGTTCTTCGTTTCAAAGGATTCGGAACGGCTGCATTATAGATATGATACTCATATGTCTTCGTAATAGTATCCTGATATCTGGGATGCCACTCTGCCGGAACCTCTTCTGACTTAACAATCACAATATCCTCCGGCATCCGCTGATTCAATGCATAGGATATGCGCTCCGGCGGTATCCGGCTCTTAGTATCAAAAACCGCAATATTTCCCAATGCATGAACCCCTGAATCCGTCCGGCTGGCTCCTATCACATGAATTACTTCTCCGGTAAGTCCGCTGATTTCCCGGTTCAGCACTTCTTCAATCGTAATTCCATTGGGCTGAACCTGCCAGCCGCAGTAGTTGGTTCCGTCATAGGCAACCGTAAGCTTAATCCGTCTCATATCCTGCACCATCCCCGCCCATATTTTCCGTCAGCTAACCGCCCCGTTACCGTCCGCCGCACTGTAGGGAGCGCATTTCTAAAATATCCAGATATGGAGCGGCACATATCTTCCAACTGCCACTACGCCTATTACATACAGAATCACAATCGCATAAGCCGCCTTATCATATCCCGTATATCTAAGGGGGTTCATCTTGGTCCGCCCCTCTCCTCCCCGATAACATCTGGCCTCCATAGCCATCGCAAGATCGTTGGCGCGCCGGAATGCCGATACAAATAAGGGCACCAGAATCGGAATCATGCTCTTTGCCTTCTGCAGAATATTGCCGCTCTCCAAATCCGCGCCTCTGGCAATCTGTGCTTTCATAATCTTATCCGTCTCTTCCAGAAGAATAGGAATAAATCGAAGCGCAATCGACATCATCATCGCAATC
>CAOKJI010000368.1 GCA_948468495.1 uncultured Dorea sp.
TGCTTGTCCACAAGTTCCTTGCCGCGTCCGTACAATAAAAGAATCCGGCTGCCCCGGCCTTTAACAGCTCCTCCATGAACTCCTGATTAAACTCTGCAATCCTCTCAGCCGCAGCCCGGGCATATTTGTCATTATCTGTCAGATATCTTTCCAGCAAAGGAACATAAGAGCCGTATTCCCTCTCGCATCTATCAATTTCCGGGCTTGGAATGGACGCATATGTAATCCACATAACCGGCGTAAAAATAGAAGGAAGCACCGGTACGTCTCCCTGAAAATAATCGGCAATTCGTTTCACCGCCTCGATTTCCCGGGCAATCGCGCCCCTATGAACGTCCGGCAGCCGGACCTTATCCCAATCGGCAGGTACAGGCACTGTAAGGATATCCGGAGAACGGGATACGAAAGAAGCATAATTCCGTACAGGTTCAAGTACAATCCCCATATCTTCCAACAGATAAAATGGATTAGACATCACCTTAATAAAGTCAAAACCATTAGCAAGCTGGAAATCAATGGTTGCCTTTGCAAAATCCTTAGCATTCCTGTCCGCGTAGTTCATAAAATGACCCCAGGCTGAATAAAGCGGCCTGTCCGCCTCCTGCCCGTTCAATATTCTTCTGAGTCTTTGCGACGACGTTAACATTCCGGCCATATACCTCTTCCTCCCATATAATACTGCAGAAATTCCCGGGTCCTCTGCTCTGCGGGACTGGTAAAAAATACTTCCGGCGAAGCTGTCTCCACGATTCGTCCTTCATCCATATAGATAATCCGGTCCGCCACATCCCGGGCAAATCGCATCTCATGAGTTACAATTACAATCGTCGTGTTGTGCTTCTGGGTAATACTCTTAATCACAGAAAGCACTTCCCCCACCAGACAAGGGTCCAGCGCAGAGGTTGGTTCGTCAAAAAGCATGACTTTAGATTTCAGCGCCATGGCTCTTCCAATCGCCACGCGCTGCTGCTGTCCTCCCGAAAGAGTCCCCGGATAATTATCTCTTTTCTCCAGCAGTCCAATCTGACGCAGAATCTCCTCTGCTTCCTCTTCGGCCTGTACCTTATCAATCTTCTGCACCACCTGCATGGCAAGCATAATATTCTGCAGAACCGTCTTATTGTTAAATAAACAGAAATCCTGAAATATCATCGTAGATTTCCTTCTGAATGCATAGATTTCCTTCTGCGTAAGACGACCGGCGTCCACCGCCAAATCATCAATAGTAATTCTGCCCTCCGTCGGCGTCTCTAACAGATTCAGACAGCGAAGCAGCGTCGATTTCCCGGTTCCGGAGGGCCCTACAACCGCAACTGTCTCGCCTGCTGCAATGTTAAGGTCAATATTCTTTAAAACCTGAAGCTTTCCGTAACTTTTGGACAGATTTTCAATGCGAATCATAGTGGCCGCCTCCCGTCAGATTCAATTTCTTCTCCAGATACTTTTGAAGAATCGTAATAACCTTGGAGATTACAAAATAGATGATAAATGCATCCAGGTAACACTCGAAAAACTTAGCGGAAGAATTTCCCAGCAAAGTAGCTTCCGCCATAATATCCCTGACTCCAATCGTAAATGCCATAGATGAATTTTTCACCAGAGAAATAAATTCATTTCCCAAAACCGGCAGTGCAACCCTCGTCGCCTGCGGTACAATAATATGCCGCATAACCTGCAGGTTCGTCATTCCTACAGACAATCCCGCTTCTATCTGTCCTCTCGGCACAGATTCCAACGCCCCGCGCATATCCTCCGTCATGTAAGCCGCAGCATTCAGCGTCATACCGATAACCGCCGCCTGATACCCTGTCATACTGACAAACGCAGGGGAAATCTGAGGCAGACCAAAGTAGATAAAAAAGAGCTGAACTAGTAGCGGCGTCCCCCGGAATACATCAATATATACATTTACAATCTGGTGAAACACCTTTATCTTATAATACCGCACAATCGTTATCACCAGAGAGAAGAGTACTGTAAAAAACATAGACACAACCGCGATGTTTATGGACATTCCCGCATATTTTAATATAAGAGGCAGACGACTGACTGCATATTCCAAGCTAAATCTCATATTCATATTCTCCTGCTACATTTCCCAAAGATACAGCAAAAGCTTATCTGCCATAAGACAGATAAGCTATCAAACGTTCCCGGCTCTTACTCTCCGGTTGACACGTCCGCTCCAAGCCACTCCTCACATAAGCTTTTCAGCGTGCCGTCCTCATGCATTTCTTGAATCGTATCAGAGAAAATCTGTTCCAGAAGCTCTGCTCTCTCACTATTCTTTACAAATGCATAACCGCAGTAATCCGCTACATATGCCGGACACTCGGCAACCGTCAGATTCATCTCTCCTGCATCGCTGGTTGACAGCGCCGCAATTGGATTCATATAGGAAGCGTCCAGCCTTCCAATCGACACGTCGTATGCATTTGTCGAGGAATCATAAGGTACAATCTCAAAATCCACCTTATATTCTTCTTTGATTTTCTCTAACTGGCTGTAAGCCTCCTGTCCGCTTGCAACGCCAACCTTCTTTCCGGCCAGATCTTCAAAAGTTGTAATCGAAGCTTCCTCGCCTTCTCTCACAATAAAACGATTACTTGCCTCGATATAACTTGTTGAAAAGATATAGTCTGCTTTCCTCTCTTCTGTGATGGTAATGCTCTCTGCTACCGTATCAATCCGTCCTGAATCAAGCGCAGAAAACATACCGTCCCACGCCGTAACCACACACTGAATATCCAAGCCGTTTCTATCGGCAATTTCCTTCATCATAGCCACTTCAAATCCGTCGGTCTCGTCAGTCTCATCATTCAAGAAGCAATACGGCGGATATGCCCCGTCGATTCCAACATTGATTGTACCCAAATCCTCCTTTGACAATCCTGCTTCTTCGCTCTCTTCTGTGTCAGTTTCTTCCGTCCCGGCTGCAGGCTTGTCCGTCTCCCCATCCTCCGTCTGATTCCCGCATGCCGCCAAAGAAAGCATCATAACACCTGCAAGCATTACGCTTAACAACCTTTTTTTCATAACATTTTCCTCCATAAATTCTGTTAAAATTCCGCTAAAAAACTTCTACCTGCGCTCCTCATTAAGTCCAATAGACGCCATGAGGCTGCACAGGTAGATATTTAACGTTTTTTCCTGTCTTTTAACATTTTACTCCCAGCATGCACATTTGTCTAATTCAAAAACTAAATATGGCTTATAGATAAACTCTATAAGCCAAGTACGTCGGCAATCGCGCCCATTTCCTCCAGCGCAATATCAATCAAATCATCCAGACTTAATCCTGTAAATTCTATCATC
>CAOKJI010000369.1 GCA_948468495.1 uncultured Dorea sp.
TCTGTCCTGCATCCGGGAATTCGCTCATATCTCCTTCCATCGACGTATCCAGTCCGTTTCCGGAACATAGTCTCTGGATAGTCCGTCATCATCATAGAGCACATATTCCACAGACTCTTTCGGCCCTTCCAGGAAGCCCAGCCACTCCAGATTCGCCTCTGCCGCATCTGCTACCGTTTTCACATCCGCATCCAGAACGGCGAGAGGCAGCACATGATTCTTCTTCACAAATATCACCAGTTCATTGATTCCTATTTCCACATAATGGTGGCCTTTGCCCAGCACTTCACTGCTCCTGTCTTCCAACGAACGCATCCGTACCATCAGCATCTCCTCCGGCAGATATACATACCGTCCCTTTGCATTCTGCACATAAACCGGCGCTATCATAATACTGTCGCCAACCATAAGCTGATCCTCCACCTGGTACGCGAAAGTATCTTCCGGATAATCAAACGCCACCGGTCTGAAATACATCTCATCGGTAAGCGCCGCCTTCATATATTCGCTGTAAATATACGGGAGCAGCCCATAACGCATCCGGATTATATTCCGAAAATCTTCTATACGCCCAAACTGGTATATTTCCTGTTCTCTGGTTCCCATTGCGGAATGATTGCGCATCAGCGGTGTAAATATGGCAAATTCCAGCCAGCGCATCAGAAGGTCTTCCGTCGTATCATTTGCAAATCCCCCAATATCCGAACCTGTATACAGGATTCCGCACATATTTAGGGAAGGCATCTGCTGCATACTCAGCAAAATGTGGCTCCACCATGACTCATTGTCTCCGGTCCAGATACCGCCGTACCGGTGCATTCCGATGTAGGAAGACCGGGAGAACAGGAGCGTTCTCTTATCAGGCGCTATTTTTTCAAATGCTTCCGCTGCAGCTCTTGTCATATTAAAGCCATAAAGATTGTGGACCTTATCGTGACGCTTTTTCTCTCCACCCATATTATGGTAAAAACTCTTATAATCCTCCTGATTATTCGACAGTCCCGTCACAATACCTGTCATATGGAAAAAGGAATCTATATCAAGATTCTCATCCTTCAGAGAAATCACCTCGTCCATCACTTTCTCTAAGTTCTTCTCTGAATAGAAGATTGCCGGTTCATTCATATCATTCCAGAAACCGTCAATCCCCTGTTCCATCAGAATCCGGTATTTTCCTCCGAACCATGCTCTTGCTTCCGGATTCAATACGTCGGGAAAATGCACTCTGCCCGGCCACACAGCCGCCACAAAATCCTCTCCATTCTCATCCTTACAGAAATAATCATTCTGAACGCCTTCCTCATAAATTGAATAACCCTTTTCAATCTTCACTCCCGCGTCAATAATCGGTACAAGATGCACGCCCCGCTTCTTCATCTCTCCTGTAAACGCTTCAAACTCTGGAAATTTCTCCCTGTCTACTGTAAAATCTTTATAATTCTCCATATAATCAATGTCCAGATAAACCGCATCTAAGGGAACGCCCTGTTCATGATGTCTATTTACAACTTCTCTCACATCACCTTCATTCTGATATCCCCAACGGGACTGCTGGTAACCGAAGGCCCACTTAGGTGGAAGATAACTTTGTCCAATCAGTTTCCGGAACTGTTTCACAATATCTTTCAGACCTTCCCCATCAATTACATAAATCACACAATCACTTCCGGCCTGAATCACAAGCTGGTCGTACTTCGTCTCGCCCACGTCAAACGAAACTCTTCCCGGGTCATCCACAAAGATACCAAAAGACTGTCTTTTATTTAAGTCCTTTTCCTGGTTCCTGCGTCCCAAAACCAGAAAATTATGAGCGCCGTACAAAGAGTGCCTGTTCTCCGTATGAATGGAATCATCCTCCGCGTAACTGATATACGTAAAGCCACGCTTATTCATTCCCCGGACCTGCTCTCCCAGTCCGTATACCACGTCGTTCTCTCCCATCTGACAGCATAATCTGACGCCGTCAGATTCTGTCGTCAGTTCCATTGCCGAAAATTCCTCTCCGCATTCAGGAATATCCATTACGACTGCATCTGTAGAAACCGGCTGTCCAAATACATATTTCCGTATCATATTCTCGTCCTCCTGCCCTGTATCTCCATAATCCATTTTCTATATCGTATTATACAAGAGAACGCTTTGAAATACTTGCAGAATACTTCTCAAAAATAGCACAATATCCTCTTCTTTATAGGACGCGTCCGTCAGCCCCGCCCTGAGTATCTGACTCAGCTTATACAAAACAAAGATGTAGACTTGGTTAAAATTGTTACAGGTATTCGCCGGTGCGGAAAATCATCCTTACTTGACCTGTTTCATCAATATCTGTCGGACAGCGGGGTCTCTGATTCTCATATTATTCATATGAATCTGGAGTCTCTTCGTTATCGTGAGCTCTCCGACTATCTTACATTCTATGACTATGTCAGCGAACGCATTTCCGGAGACGGGAAGACCTATCTAATCTTCGATGAACTTCAGGTTATCGAACACTGGGAAAAGGCCATCGAATCCTTCCGTCTCGACTTCGATGTGGACATTTATATTACAGGTTCTAACGCCTATTTGCTGTCTACGGAATTTTCTACCCTGCTTTCCGGCAGGTATGTAGAAATCCGCCTGCTGCCTTTGTCTTTCAAAGAATTTTTAACCTTCTATGAATTTGGCCCTGCCATTTCGCAAGAAGAAAAGTTCCAGAAATATCTGCAGTTTGGCGGCATGCCAATCCTCAGAGAATACCGGTTCAGCGAAACAGGAATCAATCAGGCTTTGGAAGGCATCTATTCTACTGTCGTATTGCGTGACATCCTCCAGCGCAATAATCAGGCCGATCAAAGTATGCTACAGAAAATCGTACTGTTTCTCTGCTCCAATATTGGCAGCATCACCTCTCCAAACCGTATCGGCAGTGTCCTGTCCAGCGAGGGAGTTATTCAGGGCCGGAAAGGAAATAATATCGCCGGCAAGACTGTCGATAAATATATCTCCATGTTACACAGCGCATTCGTCTTCTACCCTGTAGGCCGGTATGACGTAAAAGGAAAGCAGCTATTGAAAACCCTTGGCAAGAACTACATCATTGATATAGGATTCCGCAATATGCTGCTTGGCTATCGTGACGCAGACAGAGGACACATCCTTGAAAATATTGTATTTCTGGAACTGTTCCGCCGCAATTACCGCGTCTATATCGGAAAAGTCGGCGAAACAGAAGTTGACTTTGTTGCGGAAAAACCGAATGATAAGCTGTATATTCAGGTAACAGAAAGTATGCAGTCTCCCGAGACG
Source organism: uncultured Dorea sp. (assembly GCA_948468495.1). Next base: position 3,289 of record CAOKJI010000369.1, read on the forward strand.
CGGGAGCGGGAACTG
>CAOKJI010000370.1 GCA_948468495.1 uncultured Dorea sp.
ACTTGATTTGTCAACATGCCATATGCTTTGTCTTTAATTTCGAACATATTAGTTCAAATTTACCAAAATATAGGCAAGTAAATTTATTTTCTCCCATAGCTAACTATCATTGTCAAAATTAAAAGGAGATTTTACCTATGTTAATTAAAAAAGATTTTCTGCTTCCCGAACATGATATGTCAAACTGCGAATTTGAAAAGATTGCCAGCCAATGGCTTGATTCGATTAAACCACAATTAAAAGAATCCAGTATAGTGAAATATACCAATATTCTTAACCTGCATCTTTTGCCGGAGTTTGGCGCCTGGGAAATTACAGAAATCACGCGAAGCAATATCAGTACCTTCAGCTGCAGTCTGCTTGTTTCCAGCGGGCACAGGGCCAAAGGACTTTCCCCGAAAACTGTTACAGATATTCTGTCTGTTCTAAAAAGCATCTTCCGTTATGCAGCGCTGGAAAAAAATCTTCCCGTAGCTGATATAAAAGGAATATCCGTCAAGAAACAGCAAAAGCCTATGAGAATTCTAAGCCGCATTGAACAAACAACTCTCAGCAACTACTTATGCAGCGAATTAACACTCTCTAATCTGGGTATTCTCTTATGTCTGTATACCGGATTACGTCTTGGTGAACTCTGCGCGTTAAAATGGGAAGATATTTCATTCAGAGAACAATCCCTGCACATTCATCAGACTATGCAACGCATTCAGACCTTCAAAAAGGACGGAAACGAAACATATGTAAAAATTTCAACGCCCAAAAGCGATTGTTCTATACGAAAAATCCCTATTCCTGAAGAAATATTCCAGCTAATCAGGAGTTTGGAAAAACCGGCCAATACTTTTTTTCTCACTGGATTACCTGATATATACATCGAACCCCGGACTATGCAGAACCGCTTCAAATACATCATCAGTCAATGTAATATTGAAGATACGAATTTTCATGCGCTCCGGCATACCTTCGCTACACGATGCATTGAACTTGGATTCGATATTAAATGCCTGAGCGAAATATTAGGACATGCCAATGTAAATATCACTTTAAACCGTTACGTTCATCCTTCTATGGAATTAAAACAGAAAAATATGAATATGCTTTCTGATTTATTCCTTACCTGAGTTATTTAATGAAAAAATGGTAATTCAAATCATTGTATCAGCCTAAGATGCAATGATTTTTTATTTTCGTAGAGTAAAATACTCTGCGAAAATAGTATATCGCCATATAGTACAAGATAGACTATTCAACATAATTTGTCAATTAATATGTTAGGCAGGGATATCAATACTCTGTTTGCACAGAATCCTGAACAGAGTGTAGATATATATTTTTCATCTTAATATGAACAGGTGAAAAAGGGATATGGAGTGCCCTCTAATACTCCAAAATATTATACGAGGAGGATGTAAAATGAAAAAAAGGATTTTGAGTGCAGTACTGGGTGCAGCCATGGTAGCGTCACTTTTAATGGGATGCGGAAGCGGTGAATCCTCTGAACCTGCAGTAGATGCACAGGCAACTGTAGTCGATGCTGGCGACGATGCCGGCGCTTCAGGAGAGAAGACAGCGAAGGATTATAAGATTACTGTTGTTCCGAAGATGACGAACCTTGCGTGGTTTGAGCGTATGGAAGACGGTGTAAATGATTACAACGATGCCAACGGTACAGAAGTATTCTATGGCGGTTCACCGGAAGGCGACGGACAGGCAGCATACGTAGAGACTCTTATTTCTCAGGGATATGATGCGATTTGTGTAGTTCCATTCGATGTTGAGGCTCTTGATCCGGTTCTGAAGAAAGCAAAAGACGAAGGAATTACCATTATCTGTCATGAGGCTTCTACAGTAGAGAACATGGATTATGACATCGAGGCTTTCGATACAACAGAGTACGGCGCTCACCTGATGGAGAAGATTGCAGAACTGACAGACGGCAAGGGTGAATACATCCAGACAGTCGGCGCTCTGACGTCTATCTCACACGTTGAGGAAGCTGACGGCGGCAAGGCATATGCAGATGAGAACTGTCCAGAGCTTAAGATGTATGGCGACAAGATTATCTCCGACGATAACGAAGATACAGCATACAACAAGGTAAAAGAGGCGCTGACAGCTAATCCTGATATCGTTGCTATTCAGTGCGCGGCTATGAGCGAGACTCCGGGGGCAGCACGTGCGGTTGCAGAGCTTGGCCTGAAAGGAAAAGTACATATCGCTGGTACATCTTTAGTATCTGTATGCGGCAAGTATGTTGAGGACGGAACCGTTGAGCTTATGAGCTTCTGGGATCCTGCGCTTGCCGGACAGGCTATGATTGAGCTGGCAGTAGCTACCTTGAACGGAACAGCAGATGAGAATCTTTCGATTGATGTTCCTGGTTATGAGACACTGACACTGGAAGGCAATGTATATACAGGAAGCGCCTGGATTGATGTTGACGCTGACAATGTAAACGATCCGGCTTACGACTTCTAAGGAATTGAGAAAGATTTTTAAATGAGCCTTAAGCCTCATGGAGATTTGTCTAAAGGCACTTCTCTATGGGGCTTTATTAAAAAGAAATGAGGGATTCGACATGGCAGAAGTATTTCTGAAACTGGAGAATATTAAGAAATCATTTGGCGGCGTTAAGGCCTTAAAGGGTGTGAATCTTGAAATACGAAAGGGAGAGGTTCTGTGTCTTGCAGGTGAGAACGGCTGTGGAAAATCAACGCTGATTAAAGTTATTTCCGGAGCCCATGACGCAGATTCAGGAGAGTACATTCTGGAGGGAAAGAAAGTTGAAAAGCTAAAGCCAATTGATGCGATTCGTGCCGGTATCCAGGTAATATATCAGGATTTTGCGGTTTTTCCAAATCTTACTGTGGCTGAAAATATAGCCATGAATAATTCACTTATGACCGGAGCAAAGGTCATGAACTGGAAGAGAGCCAGAGAACTGGCCATAGATGCGATGAAACAGGTTGGAGCTAATATGGACCCGGATATTCTGGTAGAGAGGCTGACAGTAGCAAATAAGCAGATGGTTGCAATTTGCCGCGCAATTATCAATGACGCGAAATTTTTGATTCTTGACGAGCCTACAACAGCTCTGACAAAAAAGGAAGTAGAGAATCTGTTCCAGATTATCCGCAGGCTAAAAGAAAAGGGAATAGCAATTATGATTGTGAATCATAAGCTGGATGAGATTTACGAGATTGCGGATAAGCTTACAATTATCAGAAATGGCGAGTATGTATCCAGCGGAGATATCAGCGAGTATGACAGGGCGAGGTTCATCAGGGATCTTACCGGCCACGA
>CAOKJI010000371.1 GCA_948468495.1 uncultured Dorea sp.
CGCTCCATCTCCGCAGAGAAATCCACATGCCCCGGCGTATCCAGAAGAGTAACTGACAAATCCCCCAGTGTAAACTCAGCCTGACTGGAAAAGATGGTAATTCCCCTGCTTTTCTCCAATTCGTGAGTATCCAAACAGGCGTCCCCATGGTCTACCCGTCCCCGCTTTCGGATTCTTCCGGTCTCATAGAGAATGCCCTCCGACAGCGTCGTCTTTCCCGCATCCACATGGGCCAGTATGCCAATGCATATATGTTTATCCGGTTTACTTTCTGATGTATCCTCCATCGGAAATACCCCTTTCTTTGCTATTATAAAAAGTCAGTCCACTCAATGGCTTTGCCGTCAAGCGCCGCATATATCAGTTTATCATGCCCGTCATACACCAGTTTCAGAGAAAAGAACGTATCTCTTTCCAGAAGAAGCCTGTGGAAAATCAAATCTCCTTCCCACAGATTCAGTTCTAAAAGCCTTGAAATCTCCACCCATTCCAAGTCCCCTTCATCACAAGGAATCATCTCTCCCTCAAATCCATCCGCTGTATACAACGACATATATTCCGTTACTCCGTTTCCAGACACAAAGGTTACCATAGCGCGGTACTGATAAGAAGTAAGCGTCAGTCCCGTCTCCTCCTTCACTTCTCTGAGCAGACACTCTTCCGGACTCTCATCCTTCTCAAAATGTCCTCCCACGCCAATCCATTTGCCCTCGTTTACATCATTCTTCTTCACATTCCTGTGAAGCATCAAATATTTTCCATCCTTTTCTATATAACACAATGTACTTAATTCCGCCATCCCATTTCTCACTTTCTATATTATAGGCTGGATTCCGTCACTATTTAACTTGATACCTGCAAACAGTAACTAAAATTTCTTCCACAAATCCATATCCATATGTTATGATATCTTCTATATCTTATCGGATTTACGGGAGAAATGCAATGAACCGGACCATTAATTATGAAATATCTGAAACCGAAGCCGGGCTTCGGGTAGAACAATATCTGAAACGAAAGGGATATTCCTCCCAGAATCTTGCCGCTATCAAACGGATGCCCAAAAGCGTCTTAGTTAACGGCATTCACTATTATATGAACCAGTCTCTTGCTCCCGGCGACAGGTTAACTGTTCAAATAACCGAAACGAAGAACTCTGAAAAAATTCCGCCGGCAAATATTCCTCTGGACATCGTATACGAAGACGAGGATATCATCGTTATCAACAAACCCGCGGGGATGCCCATACATCCCTCACTAAACAATTATTACAACACTTTGGCGAACGCACTCGCCTGGTACTATCAGGAGCAGAATAAACCCTTCGTTTTCCGTTGCTGTAACCGGCTTGACAGGGACACTTCGGGCCTCACCGTTGTGGCGAAGCATTTGGTAAGCGCTGGAATCCTGTCCGCTATGACCGGGAGAAGAGAAGTACATCGGGAATATCTGGCTATCGCTGAAGGACATGTAATGCCAGAAACCGGAACGATTAGCGCTCCTTTGGGCAGAAAGCCCGGAACAATTATTGAACGAACAGTAGACTGGGAATCGGGAGAACCGGCCGTTACACATTACCGTCTTGTGTCCTCCGACGAGCGCCACAGCCTTGTGGCATTGAAGCTGGAAACCGGACGCACCCATCAAATCCGTATCCATATGAAATACCTTGGTTATCCATTAATCGGAGACTATCTCTACAATCCGGATATGTCCTGTATTGGAAGACAGGCGCTGCACTCCCACAGACTCGCTTTTTCTCATCCTATTACCGGAAAGGCAATGGACTTTCAGGCGCCGCTTCCGGCGGATATGCAGGCAGTACTATACCCTCCGGGCACCCCACTATGACCATTCGGCCGTTTGGTATAAAAGACGATAAACTCTCTCCTGCACAGGTTACAACGTTATTCCGCCGTATATTTCGCATACCCGCTGTTAATATCAAATCCATGATTCAGCGGCCCGCAGCCCTTTCCGAGCTCCAGACCAGCCGCCAGGGCGCCTGAGACATATGCTTTCGCTCTTTCTACAGACAACTCAAGAGGATAGCCTTTCGCCAGATTCGATGCAATCGCACTGGACAGCGTACATCCTGTTCCATGCGAATGATTTGTCTCGATACGCTTTCCGTAAAACCACTTCTGGCTCCCTTCCTGGTAGAGAAGGTCATTCGCCTTATTTAACTGATGTCCGCCTTTGCAGAGTACCGCGCAATGATAGGCTTCACTTAATTTTGCTGCCCCCAGACACATATCCTCTTCTGTCTGAATCCGTATTCCGGTGAGCGCTTCTGTCTCAGGAATATTAGGGGTCAAAACTGCTGCCAGCGGAAATAACCGTTCCTTCATCGCCCAAACGGCTCTGTCGTCTATCAGTTTTGTTCCGCTGGTTGCTATCATAACCGGATCTACCACAATATTTTCCGCTTTATATCTTTCTAATTTGTCTGCAATCACATGAATCAACTCGCTGGACGATACCATTCCAATCTTCACCGCATTCGGATAAATATCACTAAAAATACTGTCTAGCTGCTCTGCCAGAAATTCTGGAGTCACCTCCATAATCCCGGTTACGCCAACGGTATTCTGTGCAGTCAGCGCCGTAATCGCACTCATGGCATATACGCCGTTGCTAATCATTGTCTTGATATCCGCCTGGATTCCGGCTCCTCCTCCAGAATCGCTTCCGGCGATTGTCAATGCTGTTCTCATCCTCTGTCTCCTTAAAACAAATCATTTATTACGCAATGCGGCGTCTACAACTTTTCTGAGTCTCACTGCCGCCGCTTCCACATCAGGCCGGGCAAAAACCGCGCTGATTACGGCAACGCCGCAAAGCCCCTTCCCCCGAAGCCTGCCTGCATTATTCTCGTCGATTCCTCCGATTGCAATAACCGGAATCCTTACCGCACTGCAGATATCTTCTATCATTCCAGGCGGAAGAGGCTTCGCATCTTTCTTTGAGCCGGTTGAAAACGCCGCGCCTGTTCCCAGATAATCGGCTCCTTTCGCTTCTGCTAAAATCGCTTCCTCCACCGTATGCACTGACGCGCCGATAATCTTATCCGGCCCCAGTTTCTCTCTTACCAGACAGATATCCATATCATTCTGCCCCACATGGACTCCGTCAGCATCTGAGATAGCGGCAATCTCCACATTATCATTGATAACAAACGGGACCCCAAAACGTTTGCAGAGAGTCCTAAGCTTCTTCGCTTCATTCAGAAACTCTTCTTTCACCAGCTCCTTCTCTCTGAGCTGAACA
>CAOKJI010000372.1 GCA_948468495.1 uncultured Dorea sp.
CTTAATATTATCACCGGGGGGATTATCATATTCAATCACCTGACTTTCCGACGCATATACCATGCCCAGTTCATTTAATGCCTTCTCTCTGACTTCTTCCAGGTTAACGGCATCCATAATCGCATTATACTTTGTCGTATTCTCTTCATTTAAAGTAACAAGCTTCTCCTGAAGCGCTGTAATATTCTTGGAACGGCTGGTAAGCTCTGACCGCAGCTCCACATAGTTTACGCACACAATTAGCATGAGTACCGCTGCAAATGCAAGAAATACGACATAAGCTTTATTGATGCCCATTGCCTGACGGCGATTCTGCTTAACCTGACTGCTGACTTTCCTGCGTCTTACGGGTCTCGCCTCACGCCTGTCCGGCTCGTATACCGGTTTAGGCACAGCATTTCCGTAAACATACATCTGACGTGAATCAGGTATATTTCTTCTGTATGATGACTGTCTTCTGACTGCTGACCCTCTTGCTGCCATAATGTTCCCCTTTCTTACTTATTCATACCCAAGAGTACCCCATGATGACCATTCGGCCGTTTCACAAGGTATCCCCATTGCCTCATTGTCATCAGTCAGCGGCGTCGTTGCATCCTTCCACCGCCCGTCCACCTATGACCGCTCAAAGATCCGCAGTTTAGCGCTTTTCGCCCTGCTGTTTGCTGATATCTCCGCCTCCCCCGGCAATACAGGCTTTCTGGTAATCACTCTCCCCTTTGAGACCTTGCCGCACACACACACTGGAAAATCACTTGGACATGTGCAGGGGTTCTCATTCTTCCTGAAAGCATTCTTTACAATTCTGTCTTCTAACGAATGGAAGGTTATGATACATAACCTTCCACCTGAATTTAGTATTTCAATCATATCGTCCAGCGAATTTTTCAAAACTTCCAGTTCTTTGTTCAACTCAATGCGAATTGCCTGAAAAGTCCTCTTCGCCGGATGTCCGCCCTTCTTCTGATATTTCATCGGAATGGCGCCTCTTATAATCTCTGTCAGTTCTCCAGTAGTCTCGATGGGTCTTCTGCTGCGTTCTCTCACAATATGCCTGGCAATATTCTTAGCGAACTTGTCCTCCCCATAATCACGAATTACGCAGTAGAGATCCATCTCACTGTAGCCATTGACAATGTCCCTTGCCGTCGTCGTCTGACGCCTGTCCATCCTCATATCTAAGGGTGCATCTTCGCGATAGGAGAATCCTCGCTCTGCCGTATCCAGTTGATAAGACGATACGCCCAGATCCAGCATGATCCCATCGGCTTTGTCAATGCCTAATCCATGGAGCACAGACTTCATATTGCAATAGTTGCTCCGGACTATTGTAACTTTCTCCCTGAAGTCCTTTAAGCGGATGCCTGCCGCAGCGATCGCGGCTTCATCCTGGTCTATTCCTATAATACTCCCCTTCTCACCTAATCTGGCGCACACTTCATAGCTGTGTCCTCCACCGCCCAGTGTACCGTCCACATAGATGCCGTCTGGCTTTACGTTTAAGCCGTCAATTGTCTCCTCAAGCAATACTGATTTGTGTATGAATTCCATATCCTGCTCCCCTGGCGCTCTATCCGGTCAGAAACCGAAGTCCTGAACTGTCTGGTTCACACCATTGCGTCGTTAAAATTCCTAGTCGATGCGCCCACATCGCCGTCGAAATTTTGCCTGGCACTGGCACGAACCAGACAGCCCAGTACTTCAATTTCTGACTGGATGGAGCGCTAGATACTGAATCCACTGGCTTCCATCTCAGATGCAATATCTTCGATATCCGCCTCCACTTCAGCATTCTTCGCATCCCATCTGGCCTTGTCCCAAATCTCGGCACGCTTCCCCATACCGATAAATACGACTTCCTTCTCAAGCCTTGCATAATCTCTTAAGACGGAAGGAACCAGCGTTCTTCCTTGCTTATCAAGATCGCCGTCTGTTGCAGACCCCTGAAAAAAGTAAGCAAACTTTCTGGCGTTCTTATCCGTGGTGGTTGGCAGGGCGTTAAGCTTCTCTTCGAATGCGTTCCATTCAGCTTCCGGGTATACGTACAGACAATTCTCCATTCCCTTTGTTATGACGAAATGCTCCCCTAAATCGTCACGAAACTTCGCGGGAATAATTAATCTCCCTTTGGGGTCGATATTATGGCTGTACTCTCCCTTCAACATAGAACTCACCCTCTTTCATTAAAAGCAGCTCCCCAGCAGCTTTTATGAAATGTACAAAGGGCTCTTCCACTTTTGAACCACTTTATACCACTTCCCTCCACTTTCTACCACTTGAAACCATTGTAAACCATATTATGGGTGATTTCAACCCCTTTTTTAGAAAAATGGGAAATTAGATTACCGCCCGCTACTGTTCACTCCGTTCACAGTAACCTTCGCAAATCCATTAAAAATTGCCTTCGGCAATGGGATTTGCTCACACCTGAATCACTTTCTTACGGTCTGTGCAGTAAATGCCAGACCTGTAAACAGTAACTGCCGCCCGACATGTTCCCATGCGGACGGCAATCAGTAAATTCAATATTATATTTTATTAAGAAGCTCTCCTTTTACATTTCTGGAAATCAGGCATCGTTCCCCATTTTTCATTAATATCTCTCTATGCTTCAAATCCACCTCCCGAATCTGCTCCACATTCACCAGATATGCCCGATGAACCCTTAAAAATCTCCCGCCCAGCTGTCCTTCCAATTCCCGCATACTCCCTATAAAGTCAAATCTGTCCTGAAAACCATGCAGCTCTATCCTGTGGGTACGGCCGGAAGTCTCAAAAAACAAAATTTCATCCATCGGGACATGTTTTACAATATCCATCACTTTTACTGTAAAAAACTCCCGTTGCTCTTTGGCCTCCGCCAACATCCTATCGTTAATGACGGCAAGACTGTGGCTGATTCCTCTCAGCATTTTCTCCGGATTCTCTTTCACAATATAATCCAGAGCCTCCAAATGATATCGAAAAGTCTCGAATGCCAGATCTTTAAATGCGGTAACATAGACAATGAATCCTCTGGAATCAATCTTTCTAATCTCATATCCAAGGGAAAATCCATCCATCGTCTCTCCCTTTAGCTCCACATCCAAAAAATAAATCCCCCTCCGGGCCAACTGAGCTGCCGCACCCAGCACTTCCTCCGGGCAGCCGCTTGACAAGGCAACTTCCATGTCATAACCTTCTATTATAATCTGTTTTCTTATATATTCCTCACAGATACTTCGTATCCCTTCGTCATCCTCACATATAAATACCGGAAGCATCCCATTT
>CAOKJI010000373.1 GCA_948468495.1 uncultured Dorea sp.
TCGTCCCAGTCCCCCAAATCAATATATTCCTCCCAGTTACAGATTCTTAAGACAATCTCTTCATCCTTATCGCTCCCTGCGTCTACATTGACCTGGATTGAAAAAAGCAGAAACAGGAATACCAGCATACCGCACGCCAGGAGGCCGGCTGCACGTCTTCTTTTCTTTTCTGTCATCATCCGCCGTTCCTTTCCTTATTTCTTTTTTCTGCCCGCACATTCATCACCACTACAAACAAGGTAACCGCAAGAAACAACACCGTAGACAGCGCCCATAAAGCTGTTTTGATCGTGGTCTGGGCGCCCTTCGTCGCATTTACCACATAAGTACTGATGGTGTCAAAGGTCGCTGGTTTCGTATAAGTAGCTACAAAATAATCATCCAGAGACAAGGTGACTGCCAGAGCGAATCCTGATACAATTCCCGGCAGAATCTGCGGAATAACCACCTTCACCAGCGCAGCAGCCGGCGTAGCTCCAAGGTCCAGCGCCGCCTCGTATATACTGGAATCCATCTGCTTTAACTTCGGAATCACCGACAGGAACACAAAAGGAGCGCAGAGCGTCACATGCCCCGCAATCAGCGGTACGAATGTATCTTTGCTTACCCCCAGCACGACGACAAGCAGAATGCAGATGGAGAATCCGGTCACCACGTCCGCATTGACAACCGGCACCTGATTCATGGTTGTAATTGCCGAAGCCATTCCCTTTTTGGAATAGAACGCGCCAATCGCCCCCAGCGTACCCAGAATTGTCGCAAGCGCCGCGGCAGACAGCGCCAGCGCAACCGTTCCCAGAATCATGCGCACCAGCTCAGGCGTCGTAAAGAGCGTCACATAATTTTCAATAGAAAACTCCCGGAATGTTCCGATATTTGAAGCGTCTGTAAAACTGTATACCGAAAGCACCAGAATCGGCAGATACAGAAACAGAAGAACAACAAGCACTACCGCGCTTTTCCATATCTTATGTATCAAAGCAACGTCCCTCCCCTCGTATTTTCCTCCTCCATCCCGCTGGTAAACAGCGTAAACAGACAGATAACCGCCAGCAAAATCAACGCAATCATAGAGCCGCCATGCCAGTTATAAGCCGCGAAGTAACTTCCAATCAGACTTCCCATAATGTAAGTACTGTTGTACAACATATCCAGCACCACATAATTGGTCATGGCCGGCAGAAATACCATAGACACTCCGCTTATAATTCCAGGCAGCGACAAAGGCAGCGTTACCTTGAGAAATGCCTGCGCCTCTCCAGCTCCCAAATCCCTGGCCGCCTCAAGCAGCGCCCCGTCCAACCGGGAAATGGTCGTATAAATCGGCAGAATCATAAAGGGCAGAAAATCATAGCTCATACCAATCACCGTATTCAGAAACGGATGACAGGCAAGATTCCCTTCTATCCAGGTAAGAATCTCCTTCAGAGCCGTAATCCGCAGGGAAAAATTAATCCACATGGGGATAATAAAAAGCATCATAAGCACCGATTTTGCCTTCAGCTTACTGGTTGCCAGAATATAGGCTGTGGGATAGGCAAGAAGCAGACATACCCCTGTGGTAACCACTGCAATCCCGAAACTGTAAAACAGAGTTCCAAGGGTATTCGGGTCGGAAAAAAATCCCGTTAAATTCGCTGTGGTAAACCGACCCTGCCCGTTGGTAAAAGCATAGTACAACAGAACGAATAACGGCGCCGCCACAAACAGCAGTAAAAAGACTGCGTACGGAATCCCCAGAATTTTTCTGGAAAACTTCATCTTCTTCATGGTATCCTCCTATCTTTTTACGGTAAAAGTCATCTTCTCTTCCGGCATCAGAAGACCCACCTGGTCCTCCATATTCCACAGATATTCGTCGTCCACCACAAAATCCTGCTCCAAATCCGTATGAATCACATAACTGTAATGGTCCCCCTTGTAAATCAGGTTACTGATGTATCCCTGCACCAGACCCTCTTCTATCTCGTCGGTCATCCGAATATCCTGGGGCTGGATTGATACCATAACCCTGGTTTTCTGCCTGTCAATCTCCAGTCCGCTGCCGTCCAGAACACATCCGTCCTCATCCAGTCTGCTCCCCTTTATCATGTCGGTCAGTCTGGCGTCTAGTATTCTTCCGTTGTATTCCAGCTCGTAATTTTTATTAATCTCAGCCTTGAAAATATTCGTGTGATCCTCCGCCAGCATAATGTGAATATTATCCGGTTTCACCATAACGCCGACCCGGTCTCCCACTTTCGCGGAATTTACCGACTGAGCCACAATCTCATTTTTCCCGGACTCAACCGTAATCTCATAATGCATCCCCTTAAAAATCACTGAAGTCACAATCCCCCGGATGATTCCATGCTCCGTTGGAACCAGAATCACGTCCTCCGGCCGCACCACCGCCGTAATATGGGTTCCTTCTTCGATATCATCCACACAGACAAATTCCCCGCCGCAAAATCTCGCTTTCAGCTTCCCAGTCATAATCCCGTTGAAAATATTGCTGTCCCCGATAAAGTCGGCCACAAATGCATTCACCGGCTCATTGTAAATATCCTCCGGCGTACCAATCTGCTGCATTTTCCCTTCAGACATGACCACAATCTTATCCGACATGGTCAGAGCCTCCTCCTGGTCATGGGTAACGTAAATAAAGGTAATGCCAAGCTCCCTGTGCATCTCTTTTAACTCAAGCTGCATCTCCTTACGCATCTTCAAATCCAAAGCTCCTAACGGCTCATCCAGCAGAAGAATCTGAGGCTCGTTCACCACCGCCCTGGCAATGGCCACCCTCTGCTGCTGCCCCCCGGATAAGGTGTCCGTCTTCCGGTTCTCAAAGCCCTCTAAATCAACCAGCTCCAGCGCCTTCTTCACCTTCTTCTCAATCACACCTTTCGGCATCTTCTTCTGCTTCAGTCCAAACGCAATATTGTCAAAGATATTCATATGTGGAAACAGGGCATACCTCTGAAATACCGTATTAATCGGCCTTTTATTGGGAGGGAGACTGGTAATCGACTTCCCGTTCAAAAGGATCTCCCCTTCCGTTGGAATGTCAAATCCCGCAATCATCCGCAAAGTGGTCGTCTTCCCGCATCCGGACGGCCCTAAGAAGGTGATAAATTCCCCCTGCTTCACCTCCAGATTAAAATCCGTCACCGCAGAAAATCCATCCTCATAAGTCTTCGTAATATGTCTTAATTCAATAATGTTCGTTCTTTTATCCATTTCTCATCCTCAATTTATACATGATAAAATAGCCGATTGGCCATAACCTG
>CAOKJI010000374.1 GCA_948468495.1 uncultured Dorea sp.
ATATACTTACTGTTTACTGTAAATCCGCGAACAGATTTACGCATTCATATTAATTAGCTGAGTTGTAATCCGAGATTCCATACCCACTATCCCGGATGAATTAAAAAAGCGATATATTTATCACTTCTCGAGATAAATATATCACTTCTTCTCCTCCCTGTCAACCAAAAAGTTACAAATATATCACCATTTATTGTTGTATGCTTTCCAGTATTTCCAGTGATTTAAATTGTTTCTCTACATATACATCCATATATCGTTCCACAATTTGTTCCAGCTCTTTCAGCACTGGTTCCGACACAGTAAACGTATAAAGCTTCTCCACACTGGAACTTACAATATACTGCAGTGTATGCCAGGTGGATACCTCAAGCCTCATACCATCAAAAACATCCATATCGCATTCCACACAGACTTTTCCGCCCTTCTTCACGCTGAACTGTCCGTCTCTCTCTGAATCGCCGCATACCACACACCCAAACACCTGAGGCGCTTCACCATTGATGCAGATTGCTTTCAATTCATAAATACGCCGAATCAGACGATTGGGTATGCTCTCCTTCAAAATCGCCCGGAGAGACTGATACAGGAGCTTTAGCATCTCTCTCTCGTCATTTGCCTCCCGACAGTAATAATCCGCAATCTCCATAAAATAAAAACCGTAATAAGCGCCTTCCACATCCGTTCTGAGTTCCGCAAAATAATTAGAAATAGAGGCCGACATCATCGTATAGGATGTCCGCCCCTCATAAATTGTAAATTCTCCAAAGGAAAAGGGCATCACGCCCCCGCTAAGCGCGCTCCCCGGCCTTCTAGCTCCCTTTGCAAATACCGGAATCTTGCCTCGTTCTCTGGTAAGCAGCACAATCCGCTTATCATATTCACCGATGGGCATGGCTGATAAGACCATACCCATTACCGTTATCTGATTCACTTAGAATTTCCCCTGTTCCGCCATTCGGACCATGTCCGTATTTTCTCATCACTTCCGCACAGATTGAGATTCCCCGATAATTCAAGTAATCCTGTACGTTTCCTGACGCCATAAATTTGTTCCAGTACTTTTCTTCCATAGTTTCACCTCATCCTCTGTTATGAATATAGATTAGGTTCTCCTATAGAATGGGTTTTTTATTCGTCTTCCCGGTATCCAAAATTTTTCACAAGGAAATCACTGTCTCTCCAGCCCTTCTTTACCTTCACCCAAAGTTTGAGATTTGCCTGTAAATTCAACATTTTCTCAACCTCAAATCTTGCGGCGCTGCCGATCTTTTTCAACATATTTCCTTGTTTTCCAATAATTATCCCCTTGTGGGAATCCCGCTCACAGATAATGGTTGCGTCAATATGCATTACGTTGCCCTTCTTCTTCATGCTGTCAATCACAACAGCGATTCCATGAGGAATCTCCTCATTCAGACAGTGCAGGGCTTTCTCCCGAATCAGTTCCGCCACAATCTGACGCTCCGGCTGGTCTGTAACCGTATCCTCATCGTAAAACTGCGGACCATAAGGCAGATAACGAAACACTTCTTTGATTAGTTCTTCCGTATTATCTCCGCTTCTGGCCGAAACCGGAATAATCTCTGCAAAATCGTGGATATCCTTATATGCGGAAATAGCCGCAAGAATCTCTTCTTTCTTAACCATATCTACCTTATTGATTACCAATATTACCGGTGTTTTTACCTTCTTAAGCTGCGATGCAATGTGCCGCTCTCCGGCTCCGATAAAGGTAGTCGGCTCTACCAGCCACAGCACCATGTCTACCTCATTCAGCGTACGCTCAGCTACATTTACCATATAATTCCCCAGCTTATTCTTCGCCTTATGGATTCCTGGCGTGTCCACAAATATGATCTGTCCTTCTTCTCTGGTCAGTACCGTCTGTATCCGGTTTCTGGTAGTCTGAGGCTTGTTAGAGGTGATTGCAATTTTTTGTCCAATCAGATAATTCATCAGCGTAGACTTCCCCACATTCGGCCGCCCTATCAGCGTTACAAATCCCGATTTATAATCATTTCTCATACACTCGCCCTCAAGCACTAAAATACCGTTACCGTATCAAACAGTTCTCCGGCTTCCGCAATCTTCTCCTCGCTTCCGATGACGCAGAGCTGCTCAGCCTTCATCATAGCCTCCACAACCGGCGCCAGTCTGCGAATATCCTCCTGGTCCGCCTCCAATACCTGTCTGCGTTCCTCCCGAAGCATATCCTCGCTTACATGGTTCATATACAGATTCAACGACCGGTCTCCCTTCAGAGACGGCGTCATAGGCTGGTCCAAATTACTCATGGTGCCAATCACATATTTGTTCATATCAAAGTCACTGACGGTAAATTCCCGCAGATAATCTGCTACGCCTTCGTATACTTCTATGGTACGTCCAAGATTCGGGTCCCGGTAAGAGACAAAGAAGCCTTCTCCAATCCGGTTAAAACTGCTCATACAGCCGTATGCTCCGCCCTTCACACGAATATTCTGCCATAGATACTCGTAACCCATAATTACTTTGAGTACCTGCAAAACCCCGGTATAAGACGCACCTCCGTCAATAAAATTACCGCATCTTGCCACATATTGCACCTTAGAGGCAGTCTTAAATCCTTCATTCTTTTTCTCACAGTGAATGATACACCGGTCTGTATCTCCAAGCTTCACCTCTTCTGTAAATAACCCTTCTGCAAATCCCTTTACCTCGGCTTCAAGCGCTGGAAGTCCTTCCCTCTCCGCAGTATAGCTAATCATCATATTGTCTGCCCGGAACAACGCTTTCGCCAGCTTCTTAAGATTTGAAATCAGAATCTCCTTCTCTTTCCCGAAATTCTTCTCGATTGCAGAAACTTTCTGGTAATACCCGATTCCATTCGTCATGTCCTTTAACTTCGCTGAAGGCGACGCATAGGACTGTGCCCTGAGAGCCGCCGTTACATGGCCATTCGACTGGAACCGCATTAAAAGCCTTGATGTAGTCATAGCCAGAATTTCCTTCAGCCGCTTTTCATCTCCCAGTTTCGAGCGGGTAAGAATCTCCTTCATCATCGCAAAAGCCACCGGAAGTTTCGTATACAATGATTTGGCTTTGATTTCAAAAGTAGCCTTAAATTCCTTCTCTCGAACCTTTGTCACATCCGGATACAGCTCCATAGAAGTCCCGATTCCTCCGGTATGCAGATTAATCTCATTAAAAAGCTCGCCATATTCATAATTCTCAGTATCTATAATCCCCAGTACCCCCTGCAGGATTCCTACATAGGGAAGCAGTT
>CAOKJI010000375.1 GCA_948468495.1 uncultured Dorea sp.
GCGTTAGGGTTTGCGATTCCCCATACAGACAGTATCCATGTGAACAGGAAGGCGGTGATGTGCGGGATTTTAGACAGCCCGGTTGAATTTGTAGTGATGGGAGACGACGAGGCGAGAGTACAGGTCGAGGTAGTCTTTATGCTGGCCATTGTGAAGCCGGACGACCAGATTGCGATGCTGGCCCAGCTTGTAGAGACCTGTCAGAATGTGTCCGTACTTCAGACGATAAAAGCGGCGGAGGACTTGGATGCTATTACGGAAATTATGGACGGACTGATGGCATAGTCTGTCTGTGATTGATATACAACTATTTTACAACATTAAGAGAAAGAGAGGATGAGAAAAATGAGTATTATCACAAACGCTGTCCAATATATATTGGACCTTGGAGCAAGTGCCATGCTTCCTGTAATTCTAACAATCTTTGGAATGATTCTGGGTCAGGGACTGGTGAAGTCATTCCGGGCAGGTTTGACGGTCGGCGTAGGATTTATCGGGATTAATCTGGTTATTAACCTGCTGTCCGAGTATGCCGGAGGAGCCGCTCAGGCTATGGTGGAGAGGCTGAACCTGAATCTGAACGTATTAGACGTGGGATGGCCGGTGGCGGCGTCCATTACCTGGGCGACTCCGATTGCGGTGATGCTGATTCCGATGCTGTTCATTGTCAACATTATTATGCTGGCGCTGAATCTTACCAAGACGATGGACGTGGATATCTGGAATTACTGGCATCTGATTTTTGCAGGCGGCGTGATTTATTATGCGACAGGAAGCCTTCCGCTGTGTATTCTCTGTGCGTTAATTCATGCGATTGTAACCTTCAAGCTTGCCGACAGGACGGCGCCGGCCGTTGGTTCCTTCCTTGGTCTGCCGGGCGTATGGCTTCCTCATGCCGAGACGGTTGCGTGGGCGCCGATGTGCTATACGCTGAATCGCGTATGGGATAAGATTCCGGGGCTGAACAAGGTGGATGTGACCGGAGATACGTTGAAGAAAAAACTTGGATTTATGGGCGAGCCTATGTTCCTGGGTCTTGTGCTTGGTATTATTATCGGAGCGTTAGCGGGATATGACTCGAAGTCGATTATTCTTACCGGTATTAATATGGCGGCGGTACTGGTGCTTCTTCCGAAAATGGTTGCGCTTCTGATGGAAGGTCTGATGCCGATTTCGGAGGGCGCAAGAGAATTTATCCAGAAGAAGTTCCCTGGCAAGGAAGTATACATTGGTCTGGACGCGGCAGTAGCGACAGGACATCCGACAGTTGTTACCGTATCCCTGATTATGATACCGATTACCATTGTGCTGGCATTCCTTCTTCCCTATAACAGAATGCTTCCATACGCAGACCTTGCAGTGCTTCCATTTACCGTAATCTGGGCGGTGGTTGCTTCAAAGGGAAATATTATCCGAAGCGTACTGAACTCTTCCGTTATGTTGTGTGCAATTTTCTTCATTGCAACGAACCTTGCGGAAGCTACCACAACGATGGGTAAGGCGGTTGGATTTGCATTCCCAGAGGGCGCTACGCAGATTTCCGGGATTGACGCGTCCTGTCATATTCTGGTGTGGGTATTCGCGAAGCTGTGCGACCCGGCGAATATGCCGATGCTGATTGCGGCAGTCGTAGTGGTAATTGCATACTTCGGCATGTGGTATCTGTGCAGGAATGATGTTAAGGCTCAGGCGGCGGAGAGTACGGAAGTATAAATGGTATCTCTTGTCACAAGTTTGCGTCGGCGCCGAAGACAGGATAACGCATGCTTGAAAATGACAGAGTAAGAAATAGATTCGTAGTGAAAATAGAAGGGAGTTTTAATTGTATGAAAAAAGTAATTGTTGCCTGTGGAACAGGCATCGCCACATCCACAGTTGTATGTGTAAAAATTAAAGAAGCGCTTCAGAAAGCAAATGTGCAGGCGGACGTCATTCAGTGTAAGGTTGCAGAGATTGATTCTAAGATTTCAGGGGCGGACCTTGTTGTTACTACAACCAGCTATACGCATGATACGGTTCCGGTTATCCGGGCGCTGTCCTTCCTGACGGGAATTGGAGTTGAAGCGGATATTAAGAAAATAATTGAGATTTTAAGTTAAGCGGTCTTAAAAAGGCCGGAAAACAGAGGTGTACGATGAAGATAAGTCTGGAAGGAAAAACAGCCGTAATTACAGGCGCAGCCAAAGGGATTGGCCGCAGTATCGCGGAGAAACTGGCTGATAGCGGGGCGGCGGTTGGAATCATTGATTTCGATAAGACTACAGGTCTTAAGGCCCAGGAAGAATTGAGAGAGAAAGGCTATTCCTGCGTATTTGCAGCCGCTGATGTATCGAACTATGAATCTATGAATCAGGCCAAAGAAGAATTGGTGAAAGCTTTTGGCCGAATTGATATTCTTATCATCAATGCCGGGGTCAGCAGGAAACATACCATTGCAGAAATTGACGCTGCAGAGTGGGACAGAGTGCTTGCGATTAATCTAAGCGGTTCTTTCTATACGGTAAAGGCCTTTTACGACTGCTTTGCGGGAAAAACTCCGGAAGATGAAGGAAGAATTATATTTATCACTTCCGGTTCCGGTATTACAGGAACCGGCGGAGGAGCCCATTATGCAGCCTCCAAATCCGGTCAGCATGGGTTGATGCGGACGGTTTCCAAGGAATTTGGGAAAAACGGCGTTAATGTAAATGCTATTGCGCCAAGAGTCATCGTTACGGAATTATTTGACACCCTCTATCCTACAGAGGAATCGAAAGAGAAGCTGGTATCCCAGATTCCAATCGGGAGATTCGGTTATCCGGAAGATATTGCGAATCTGGCATGTTTTCTGGCGGCGCCGGTAAGCTCTTATATTCATGGACAGATTATTCTGATGGATGGAGGGAGAACCTATTAACCGCGTCTGGCTTATATAGGAATCAGACAGTGTGTCCTCCGGGCGCCCAGCACGTAGAAGAAAGGAATTGTAATTATGACAGAAACAGGAAGCAGACATGCGGCAATTGCAAATGAAAAACTATGTCGGGATTCAGTTTTCCGGTATAGCTGCAGCGGGGCGAAGGTTTCGGCGATGAAGAAAATTTCAGCAACGCTGGTGATATTACTGACGGCAGGATTTGTCATGGCGGGATTCTATTCCTGCCAGAGTATCGCGGATATTGCAGTATTGTTAAGCTGGCTGCTCCTTTTTCTGCCTGTGGCATTTTCCTGGACTGCGCTTTTTGGAATCCTGCGGATGGGAGATGCGGTTACCTGGAAACAGTACAAA
>CAOKJI010000376.1 GCA_948468495.1 uncultured Dorea sp.
TGAAGAGTCCGCCGTTGATTGCAACCCTTGGCGTCAGCAGTATGACAAGCGGCGGGCTTCTTACCTTTTTTGGAACAAGAGAGATATCCAGAATCCCGGAGTCTGTCAGTGCGCTGAGTAAAGTATTTATCTTAAATTATACCAACGCCAGCGGCGCTACATATTCTCTGACGGTATTTATTCTTGTGCCCATTATTTTATGTATCGCGGTACATCTGATTCTTCGCCATACCATGCTGGGAAGAGGAATCTTTGCCATTGGCGGAGACCAGAACGCGGCGCGTATCGCAGGATTTAATGTAATCAGGCTGCAGTTTATTGTTTATATTTTCTCAGGAGTAATGGCGGGGATTGCAGGTATGATTTACTGTATCCTGTGCGACAGTGCAAATCCGCTGAACTTAATGGGAAGCGAGATGATGATTATTGCGGCGGTAGTTGTAGGCGGAACACGCATCACCGGCGGACATGGCTCTGTATCCGGTACAATTCTCGGAGTTATTCTGATTGCGTTGATTCAGAACAACCTGATTATGCTGGGCGTACCTACTTATTGGCAGACCTTTGTTGTAGGCGCGGTAATCGTAATCGGTACTTCGATTACATCGCTGAAAGCAAAAGCGGTTGAACAGAATCAAAAAGTATAAAGGGAGGAAGATACAATGAAGATATTAAAAAAATTCGATCATAATACTCTCTCTTTGCTGGGAATGTATGTCGTAGTGCTTGTGGCGATGCTGATACTGAATCCGTCGGGATATTTTTCAGCGTTGAATATCCGCTCTATGTTTTATCTGTTTCCGGAATATGGCGTGCTTACCTTTGGTATGATGCTTTGCATGATTTCCGGAGGAATTGATTTGTCTCTGGTTGGAATTGCCAATCTGTCCGGCGTAGTGGCCGCTTATATTATGGTGCATATGGGAGGAACGGAAGCGAAAGGAGGCGCAATTATTCTTGCAATTCTGGCGGCGCTTTTGGTAGGCGCGGTATGCGGATGCTTTAACGGATTCCTGATTGGATATGTGAAGATTCCGCCAATGCTGGTTACGCTGTGTGGATTACAGCTTTATACAGGACTTGCCATGGTTATTACAACGGGCCCTGGAATTACCGGACTGCCTCAGGGGTATATCAGTATTGCCAACGGAACCTTTGCAGGAATGCCCTATACCCTGCCGATTTTTGTAATCGTTACGCTGGTTGTTGCATTTATATTAAAATCGACAACCTATGGACAGAAAGTATATTTCCTGGGAAGTAATGCGGAAGCTTCCAGATATTCCGGTATCAATAATCTGAAAGTAATCATTACGACTTATTTGATTTCCGGCGTTTTGGGCTCCCTTAGCGGTATTTTAAGTTCATCCCATTATGGTTCCGGCAAATCAAATTATAACACCTCCTATACGCTGCTTTCGTTATTGATTGTCGTATTGGGCGGCGTACATCCTGACGGCGGCAAGGGAAAAGTAATTGGCGTTACGCTGGCAATTGTTCTTCTCCAGCTGATTTCATCTGCGTTCAGTATTCTGCGGATTGATACGGTAATCACAGACCTGGTATACGGGGCAATTCTGATTATTGCGCTGATTATCACGAATGTTTCGGCAACCAGAGCGGCAAAAGCGAAGAAATAGTTATAAAGCATCATTGCATGAATTTGTTTGTGTATTGGAAAGGAATGATAAAAATCATGAAGAAAATTATTAACAAGCCTGAAAACTATGTAGACGAGATGCTGGAAGGACTCTATGCGGCGCATCCGGATTATATTACCTATACGGCGGATGATTTGCGCTGCCTGGTTACCTCCAATAAGGTGCCCGGAAAAGTCGGGATTGTTACAGGAGGAGGTTCGGGCCATCTTCCGCTGTTTCTCGGCTATGTGGGTAAGGGAATGCTGGACGGGTGCTGTGTAGGAGGCGTATTCCAGTCCCCCAGTCCGGAACAGGTATTCAACGTTACAAAGGAAGTCGACGGCGGCGCAGGCGTTCTGTACATTTACGGAAATTATAACGGCGATATCTTAAACTTTGATATGGGCGCTGAGATGGCGGATTTTGAAGAGAATATCCGGGTTGAGACGGTAGTTGCAGGAGAGGATGTTGCTTCAGCGGCTCCTGCGGGACCGGGAGAGCCCAATCATCGACGGGGAGTTGCAGGGATTGTATTTGTGTATAAATGCGCGGGAGCAGCGGCGGCTCAGATGAAAGACTTGGATGAAGTGAAGCGAATCGCAGAGAAAGCGGCCGCGAATGTGAGAACGATGGGAGTTGCCTTAACGCCCTGTACCATTCCAGAGGTAGGCGCTCCGGGATTTACCATTGCCGACGACGAGATGGCAATCGGTATGGGCATCCATGGCGAGGCTGGAATCCGCAACGGCAAGCTTGAACCGGCGGATAAAATCGTGGATGAGATGTTAGAGAAGATTCTTCCGGATATTCCTTATGCAAAGGGCGACGAGGTTGCCGTACTTGTGAACGGACTTGGCGCCACTCCGTTGGACGAACAATATATCGTAACGCGTCATATCAGCAAACGTATGGAAGAGGAAGGAATTAAGGTTCACCGTTACTATGTGGGTGAATTTGCGACGGCTATGGAGATGGCTGGATTTTCCATTTCCTTATTTAAGCTTGACGATGAGCTGAAAGAGCTTCTGGATGCTCCTGCGGCAACACCGTTTTTCAAACAACTGTAAGTGACGGGAGGAATGGAATATGGACGCTTCGTATTTGGTAAAATTATTGGGTGAAATCAGCAGAACAATGGATGAAAACAGGGAACGGCTGATTGAACTGGACAGCGTGGCAGGCGACGGAGATTTGGGGCTTACAATGACCAAAGGATTCCGGGCGGCTTATGATACGGCAAAAGATTCCGGAGAAACGGATGCGGGAAGGCTTCTCTATAATGCGGGAAAGGCAATGTCCGGCGCGGCGCCTTATACCATGGGAACTCTGATGGCTCTCGGTCTGATGCAGGGCGGAAAAGTCCTGAAAGGGAAGACAGAACTGGACGGAGGAGACATTGCGGATTTTTTTGCAGCCTATGAAGAGGCGGTTATGACGAGAGGCAAGGCAAAGTTAGGAGAGAAGACTTTCTTAGACGGTTTTGACCCGGGAGTAAAGGCGCTTAAAGCTGCGCTGGATGCGGGAGATTCTCTTGCAGAAGCTGCGAAGAAAGCGGCAGAGGCGGCAGAAGAAGGGTTCAAAGCGGCGAAGTCCATGCTGGCGGTACATGGAAAGCCGGCGGTAAA
>CAOKJI010000377.1 GCA_948468495.1 uncultured Dorea sp.
AGAACTTACATCTAAGGAATTTGATATTCTGAAATTATTCCTGCAGAATCCCAAAAAAGTATATACGAAAGAACAGCTCTACTCTCTTGTGTGGAAAGATACGTATTACGGTGATGAGAATGCGGTAAACGTCCATATCAGCAGATTGAGGAATAAGATAGAAGATAATCCCCGCAAACCGCGATATGTTATTACAGTATGGGGGATTGGCTATAAGCTGGGAGATAAGAAAGATGAGCGATAAAACGATTCTTCTTTTTATGGCTTTGGCGTTATGTATTCTCAGTCTTATTATTTTGTACCAGCGGTTTATATTCCACAGAGGGATACAGGCGAAGCTCAGGCAGATAAACGAAAAATTAGAGGAAATCATAGAGACGGACAGCGACGAGAAAGTCATGATATTTACGGACAATCCTGTTTTGAAAGAATTAGGAGCGCAGGTGAACGGTCTGTTGGCGGAGCGTCAGAGAATAAAAGCGGATTTCAAAAGAGGGGAGATTGCGTCTAAGAAAATGCTGTCGAATATTTCCCATGATATCAAAACGCCGCTGACGGTCATTCTGGGGTATTTGGAAATTATGCGTCTTGAGCGCGGGGATGATGAAATGCTTGGAAAGACAGAGGCCAGGGCAAAGCAGGTGATGGAGCTTATCAATCAGTTTTTTACACTGACGAAACTGGAAGCCGGGGACACAGACATTACCTTATGTAAAATCAATCTCTGTGAAGTGTGCCGGGAAAATGTTCTGGAGTTTTATGAAATCCTGCAGCAGAAAGATTTTCAGGTGGAGTTAGAGATTCCGGAAACGCCGGTTTTTGTGCAGGGCGATAAGAATGCGCTTCAGAGGATTTTATATAATTTACTGTCGAATGTGATACGCTATGGCGGCGACGGAAAATATCTGGGCGTTTTTTTGCGTCAGGATGAAAGCCGCGCATATATAGATGTAGTCGATAAGGGAAAAGGAATTGAGCGGGAATTTGCAGCGAATGTGTTTGACAGGCTGTATACCCTGGAAGATTCCAGAAACCGGGAAATACAGGGGAATGGACTGGGACTTACGATTGCAAAGAATCTTGCGGTGCAGCAGGGGGGAGAGTTGTTTTTTAATAGTATACCGGGCGAGAGAACAACTTTTACGCTGCAGCTGAAAAGAATAAGTGGTTAATTCCCGCGAGCAACGAGCCAAGCGGCATGCTTGCAGCGGGGTCTTTGACTTATGACGCCCATGTCTATCTATCGAAAGAAATTCGTAAGAATTTGTCAAGAGTTTTGAAAATCTATCTTGTTATAATCATAACAGTTCAGCGGCAGAACTGTTACTTATAATCGAACCTGTAGTTAAGAACTACGCGGGCGCGGCACTTGCCGGTTTGCGTAAAACGGGTTGTTTTCAGAGAGGAGGAAGTATGTCTTATATCGTACAAACGAGCCATTTAAGCAAGACGATAGATGGAAAAAACATAGTGACAGATGTGAACATTCATGTAAAGAAAGGTGAAATTTACGGATTTTTAGGGCCGAATGGAGCAGGAAAAACGACGGTGATGAAGATGATAACAAATCTTTGGAAGCCGACAGCCGGAATGGTTATATTATTTGGCAGAACACTGGAACCTTCCTCATATGAAGTGTTGGAGCGTATGGGGAGTATTATTGAATTTCCCGCATTTTATGAGCATTTGACCGGAAGGGAGAACCTTAAGCTGCATAGCGAGTATATGGGATATTATAACAAAGGAAGCATAGACGAGGCTTTGGAAATGCTGGGCCTTGGAGATGCGGCGGACAAACCGGTGAAAAGATATTCTCTGGGCATGAAACAGCGTCTGGGGATTGGCCGGGCGATTCTGTGTAAGCCGGAGCTGGTTATCCTTGACGAACCGACGAACGGGCTGGACCCTGCAGGGATGAAACAGATTCGGGATTTGTTTCGGATGCTTTGCACCGAATATGGTATGACTTTTCTGATTTCCAGCCATCTGCTTTCAGAAATTGAAAGTATTGCCGATACGGTTGGGGTCATTCATCATGGGAAGATGGTGAAGGAGCTCTCCATGAAAAAGATTATGGAAATGAATAAGGCTTATGTGGAGCTTGCAACGGAAGATACCCGAAGGGCGGCGTATGTTCTGGCCGATAAGATGCAGCTAAGTAATTTCAAGATTATGGATGATTCCAAAATCCGTATCTACGAAAGCGGCGTTACGACGCAGGAAATCTCAAAAGAACTGATAGCAAATGGAGTCAGTCTTACTTCAATCAGCCAGCATACGGAGAATCTGGAAGATTATTTCTTAAAAATGACAGGGGGGCGCAAGGATGATGTTAAAGTTAATTAAGCTTGAATGGAAGAAGAATCCAATCGGAAAATACATTCGGGGCGCTGTTATATTAGGAATCCTGCTTGGTTTATTTATCTTTGCACTGGCATACTTAGGCATTGCCAACGACCCGGACGGAACATTGGACGCGGCGCCGGGAACGGATGTAATCTCCGCGCCGATAGAGTTGTTTGCCAGCATGGCATTTCTGATATATACTAGCGTTATGCTTGCGTCCTTTATTGTAGGCGCGTATAAGAATAAGACAATGAATCTGATGTTTTCCTACCCCATCAAACGGCAAAAGATACTGGCGGCTCAGATGCTTGCGGTCTGGTCATTTAACTTTGCAGCGCTTCTTCTGACAAAACTGGTAATTTATCTATGTATTCATATTGGCGCGGGCTTTATGCAGTCGTCATTTACGATTGACTTTCATATAGGAAGTTTATCCTTCTATGTTCAATTGATACTGAAATCAGCAGTCACCGTAAGCATGAGTTTTATTGCATTGTTCGTAGGGATGGCAGTGAAATCTTCCAAAGCAACAATTATCACCTCGTTTTTGCTAATTTTCTTGACACAGGCGAACGTCGGTGACTTTACAATGGCGGGCAATGCGGTATTTCCAGTTGTTTTGACAGTGATTTCTCTGGGATTTGCAATCTTATCAATCTATCATGTAGAAAAGAAAGACTTGGTTTAAACCTGGCGGGGATGGAGGCTGGTACGCCCTTGCGTAATTAACAGTAAATTCTGTACTCGCTATCTGCACCAACCTGTTAATTATGCAATGCCGTACTAATTGAATAAATGGGAAACAAACGGTAAAAATATACCTGTAAGTTGGATTTTAGAGCGCATTTGGAGTGAATAGTATGGAATTTAGCAGACAGGTAATCCGGGAAATCCGGCGGTTGATTGTATTT